>NZ_JAKRGG010000054.1:0-21603 GCF_022347645.1 Vibrio sp. MMH1-50 | reverse complement strand
GATTCTTGATTTAGAATGACTAGATCTTTAAATCGCCGCCGCGTCTACAAACCAAGTCATTCTCGCTGAACCTAGCATCTCGAGGTTACTTGGGTATAATTACCCAAAAGGAAAAACTCACTAGTCCACCAGTCAACACTATTTTCATCAGCTGTGAATCTGTTTACTCGGCTAAACGGATACCGTCTTTTTCAATAACGATCTTACCTGCTTTGTACAAGCCACCAATGGTTTTCTTGTAAGTACCTTTACTGGTGCGGAACGCTTCAAAAATCGCTTCAGGAGAAGATTTATCGTTTAGAGGCAAGAAGCCGCCTTTCTTTTCTAGTAACTCAATCACTTTACTAGAAAGATCATCCATCTTCGCTACGCCAACTTTTTGTAGCGCTAGATCAATCTTGCCATCTTCACGAACTTGCTTAATGTAACCTTTCAGCTTCTTACCAATAAACAGCTTACCGAACACATCCGATGGGAAGATCATGCCCCAGTGTTCGCCGTTCACGATGGCTTTATAACCAAGTTGGCTACGCTCTGCGATAATCAGATCAACTTGCTCATTCACTTCGTAGTTAGCCGGCGTTTTATCTAGCCATTTATTGAACTTAGTTGTACCTACAATACGACCAGATGCCTTATCTGTATAAACGTAAACTAGGATGTTTTGACCTGCAGTAAAGCGAGCGCGTTGCTCACTGAATGGGATAAGAAGGTCTTTTTCTTTAATACCCCAGTTTACGAACGCACCAGTCTTATTGATGCCTTCGATCTTCATTAGTCCCCATTCGCCGACTTGAGCGATTGGTTTATCAATGGTCGCAGCTAGCTGACTTTCTGAATCAAAGTAAAGAAATACATCTAGGTGCGCGCCAAGTTCTGTACCTTCAGGTACATACTTATTAGGCAGCAATACAGAACCGTAGTCTTCGCCATCCAGAAATACGCCAAAATCAGCCGTTTTAATGACTTCTAAGCTGTTAATTTGACCAATTTTAATCATCGAATTTGTCTCTTTTTAAATTTACAGGGAATTATACCCAAACTAACAAGAAAATCAGAGAGAAAAGCAAACCTCTCTGTTATGCTGTGTTAGTTCAACAATTTATCCTAGTCCGATCTTAAGTTAATTCAATTAACGGGCGCTTATGGGTATAGGATGCTTTAGCAAAATCAGGAGCTTTCCTTGGTCACTGTCGACAAACAAGACTCGGTAACTTTAAAAATTAGCCATGCGTTGGCAAAGAGTAAAACGCTCGACCTTGATATCTATATTTTCATCCCTGGTGAGTTAGGTTTAAATTCCGACATCATCAGTGAGTCTGAGTTCTACTACACTTCGATCACGCAAAAACGATCTTATTACAGTACTGAAGTACTGCTTCCTTTGGTCCACAGTCGCCTAGCCAAACGTGGACGCTTATCTAACCGTCAGTACCGTGTAAGTTTGAGTTTGTTTGCGTATCAATACGTTATCGCGCTCGACAAAGCTGTTGCCGCACTAAATAAACATGAGAGTGACAGCGTCACGGCAGAGGAAGTAGATGAAGTCATTGAACTGACGCTCGACATCCTTAAACGTCTTCGCCGTTCGATTCCCTATGAGGAAAACCTTAAGCGCTACTACGTTAACATCGATAATTACTTGTCTTGGTACACAGAGCAAAAATTCCTATCCCTTGTGGCTCACCTGCCTCGTGAAGGAGATTACAGCACGATCAAGGAACGCTTGATTACACTGTGTGAGAAAGAGCAAGCGCACCGAAAGTTAAACAATTACAACTCTGCAAGCGTTGTTGAAGATGTGACCCGTTTATCGAACAAAATGCGTTTGTTAAGACGTTTGATTGAACACCCTATCGTTTTGAGTGAAAAAACGATGTCGATGGGTAATAACATCAAACGAGCGATTAAAGGCATCGCAACAGGTCTGGTGATGGTGGTCGTGACGAGTACCGTTATTCTTGCCCGAGATTACTTAGGAGAGATTTCTGCATCTTTCATCATCGCGATGTCGTTTATCTACGCCCTACGTGAAATCTTTAAAGATGACCTGCGCGACGCGATGTGGCGTTGGATCCGCAAAGGTAAGCCAAAGTGGCGCAAGAAGTACATGGACCCAACAACAAAGAAAGTTGTGGGTCGTAAATTGGAATGGTTAGATTACCGTTCTCTTTCAAGCCTACCTGATCGTATTCAGAACATTCGTAAAAAACGAGTTGTTCAACGGGAAGAACAAATCCTTCACTATCATGCGAAAACAGAGATGGCGACATCATTGTTCTTGAGTGGTTACGAGCAAACTCGTGAGACATTAAACATGAGTTTACGCCCGATTATTCGTTTAATGGACAAAAGCTCGAACCGCGTATATCGATTAAACGAAGGGCAAGTGAGTAAGGAGTCTGTTGAGAAACGCCACTTGCTCAATGTGATTGTCAAAGAAGACAACCACACTGATGAACCTGTTTACTATCGTTGGAAAGTGGTTTTGAACCGTTCGAAGATTGTGTCTATTGAGAAAATAGAATTGAACTAGAACGTCATAAGTCGTTATTGAGAAATTAAGCAGCTTGTCTTTGAGCTGCTTTTTTTATGGAAAGCGTCAAGGAAAACTCAGCCATTGGTTCGTTACCATTAATACTTGGACACAATGCGGTGATCTTAACGTCTCGATTGATACGTTCACCTGTTTCTAGAGTCATACGAAGCATTTCATCAATCAAAGGACCATCGTGACATACAAAATGCACATCGCCTTCAGGGCGTTTTAAAAACTCAGCCGTTACTCCTTTAAATGCCAGAGAAATGCGCTCCCCTTGTTCTTGGGCCTTACTCATCGCAAGAAAACCACCTGCCACATCAGCACCAACGGCAAGCGCGCCAAAATACATGCTGTTAAGATGATTCTTGGTTCTTCTTCTCAGTGGGATTCTAACCTCCACATGTTGATCATCGATCGCAAGAATTTTCGGGCGGCATAACCAAATGAGCGGAACTTTTGAAAAACCGAATAAGTTGAGATAAAGGTTTGCACGGCGAACAGCAGATAACATTTTGGTCTCCTTACCAAACTAGTCTGACCAGTTAATCAATGAAGCACCAAAATGTCAAAGAATTGTTAATAACAAATCGATCTAGCTACGGAATTTCGCAAACGGTTTCTTTCTATCGAGTTCTAAAGTTGGATATGAAACACCCAGAATACCTAGCCTCCAAGCTTCTTTTTGCAAAAATACGTGTTATCGAATAGAAAAAGTAGTTATAAATTCAAACGACTATGTATTGATCTCCTTATCGGTTTTTGTCATTTATACATAACTATCATTAATGAATAGCCACAGCATTACATACATTTCGGTATTTAACAGATAAGAATCCCGTGAAACGGTTTATTCCTAACTATAATTCCGTTATCTTTACCGCTTCGCAATAGAGAATAAAGCTATAACATGCCTATAAAAACAGATGAATTGAGAACCCAACCTTTGGGTCCAATGCCGACACCCGCAGAGCTAGGCAGCGTACATCCAATCACTGATGATGTAGCTGATCGCATCGCTCAATCTCGTCGTCAAATTGAAAAGATTTTAACTGGTGAGGATGACCGTATCCTTGCTATCGTTGGTCCGTGTTCTGTGCACGACACTGAAGCGGCAATCGATTACGCAACTCGCCTTGCGAATATCCAAGATAAGTACAAAGACGAGCTATTTATCGTAATGCGTACTTACTTTGAAAAACCTCGTACTGTTGTTGGTTGGAAAGGTCTTATCACTGACCCTAACCTAGATGGCTCATACGCACTTGAAGCGGGTCTTCATAAAGCACGTAAACTGCTACTGGATATCAACAAGCTTGGTCTTGCTACAGCTACTGAGTTTCTTGATATGATCACAGGTCAGTACATTGCAGATCTGATTACGTGGGGTGCAATTGGCGCTCGTACGACTGAGTCTCAAATCCACCGTGAGATGGCCTCTGCTTTATCTTGTCCAGTAGGCTTCAAGAACGGTACTAACGGTAACGTAAAAATCGCAATTGATGCGATTCGTGCGTCTAAAGCATCACACTACTTCTACTCTCCAGATAAGAATGGGCGTATGACGGTATACCGCACTAGTGGTAACCCTTATGGTCACATCATTCTTCGTGGTGGTGAGAAAGGTCCTAACTTTGATGAAGCATCTGTAAAACAAGCGTGTGATGCACTTGCTGAATTCGACTTACCACAACGTTTGATTGTAGACTTCAGTCATGCGAACTGTCAGAAGCAACACCGTAAACAAATTGATGTTACACAAGACATTTGTGAACAAATTAAATCAGGCAGCACTCGCATTGCGGGTATCATGGCAGAGAGCTTCATTATTGAAGGCAATCAGCCAATGACTGATATTAACAACCTAACTTACGGTCAATCGATTACTGACCCATGTCTAGGTTGGGATGATACTGAAACGATGCTAGACATGCTGGCAGCCGCAGTAAAATCCAGTAAGTAATTTCCCTATAACAAGATAATCAAGGAATCTTCATGCCATCGTTTGATATTGTTTCAGAAATCGATACCGTTGAACTACGTAACGCGGTTGATAACGCTAACCGTGAACTGTCTACTCGTTTCGATTTCCGCAATGTGAATGCGAGCTTTGAGCTAGTAGAAGAAAATGTAAAAGTGTCAGCAGAAGGCGAGTTCCAGCTAAAGCAAATGCGTGACATCCTACGTAGCCACTTGGCGAAGCGTAACATTGATGCGAACGCTATGGATGCAAAAAATCCAGAAGCGACGGGTAAGAACTGGCACCAAAACATTGCGTTCCGCCAAGGTATCGATACGCCTACCGCAAAAAAGCTAGTTAAACTAATCAAAGACGCGAAGCTTAAAGTTCAAGCATCTATCCAAGGCGACAAACTGCGCGTAACGGGTAAGAAGCGTGACGATCTGCAAGCAACGATTGCAACGATCCGTGAAGCTGAGATTGGTATCCCATTCCAGTACAACAACTTCCGTGATTAATTGCGCTCTCCTACTCTCTTAATGTAGAGAATGAGAGCAGTGGAATAAAAAACGCCGGCGAGATATTCGTCGGCGTTTTTGTATGTGTTGTGAGCAATCTAAGCGTCTATTTTTGATAACTAATTTAGATAACGAACTTGTATCTAGATAACAAAGCTTAGATTACCAAGTCTTGCCCTTGCAGAAGTGAAAACTCACTTGTTCCATAAGGAACGAAGATACAAACACGAAGCTTCTCTTCTTTGGCTTTTCTGAGCATATCTGAGAGCTCTGTTGCACTCGAAAATGTCTCACGCTCCGCATCTCTTCTTACTAACTCCATCACATTTGCTTCGCATTTGGTTGAGTGAAGCGCTAACTCCGCCTGCTGCATGTAGCGCACGGCTTTAATAGGCAGCATTTCAACGTCTTTACCTACCTGAATCCAAGTGCAGCTTCCTGTCTCGTCTAAGGGTTTAGTCATGGTTTCTTGATAGATGGTTTCTAGCTCACGGTTATCACGTGCATTTTCCACCTCGGGGTGCGAAAAGTAGTTCTCCCAAAATTTACGACGCAAATCGACACTTGGCAATGCCTCTTTAATAGAGTTACGTTTTGAGTTGGCGAACTCTGCCATCAGTCCCATATTTTGCGGCAGGATGGCTTCTAGCTTTTCACGGATGTTTCGGATCAATACTGGAGATGCACCGCCACTCGAGATGGCAATTTGAATACGGCCGCGGTTAATCATCGAAGGCGTAATGAAATCACAATAAGGTTTGTCATCGACGACGTTTACTAAAATACCTAGCTCTTTTGCGTCTTTATACACTTGATGGTTAAGCTCCGGGTTATCCGTTGTCGCCCATACTTGAATGAATGAGTTAGTGACAATGTCACTTGAATAAAAACGTTGAATCCATCGCACTTGCTGCTCTTGAGCAAGCTTATCAAGAAAGTCGATAAGACTTGGGGAGACAATCGTGACGTCTGCTCCGGCTTTGAGCAATGCTTCCACTTTGCGGCTTGCTACTTCACCGCCACCAACAACCAATACTGATTTATTTACTAAATCTAAGAACAGAGGAAAATATCGCATTTCAATCCATGATCACTTCAAATAACTGTCTAAATTCATGCTACCAAAAATGGGGCAACCACTTCACCTTGTTTCGGCTTCACAAATAATTTTTGTTCAAATTTTCGGCTGACATAGCCACCCTACACTAATGACACTTTTAATAACAAACTTTTATCCTTCTGTTTTAATCACTCTTTTATCGATTGTTCTGATGCACCAATCTGACAATTAGTTGCACTATTTACAAACAATTAACATTTCGTCATCCTAAATCGCAAGGCGCTTTGTGACTTCTCTCCAAAACTCTTTTTAAATTATATATTTGAGAATTAGCAAATCCTTTCCTACGCTTATAACTGATTGATTTAGCGATTGCCGTTTCTTCGAAAATCAATCATGTAGGACGAAAACACTAACGAATTGGACACGTTGTATCAGGTCGCTCCTGATTAAACATGGATCATACAGGAAGGATACAAATGGCAAACAAACTAACAGTTCTTGCTTCCGTCGTAGCGGCTTCTACTGCAATGATGGCTACCTCAGCTCAAGCAGCAGACACTACTCTGGACAAAGTCACGAAACAAGGCTTCCTTACTTGTGGCGTAAGTACCGGTCTACCTGGTTTTTCAAACCCTAACTCAAAAGGTGAATGGGAAGGTATCGACGTAGAATATTGCCAAGCACTGGCTGCAGCCGTTCTTGGGGATAAAACAAAAGTTAAATATGTACCCCTAACCGCGAAAGAACGATTCACTGCGCTTCAATCGGGTGAAATCGATGTGCTTTCACGTAACACCACCTGGACTCTACACCGTGATACGGCTCTTGGTCTGAACTTTGTTGGCGTAAACTATTACGACGGTCAAGGTTTCATGGTTAAGAAAGATCTTGGTGTTTCAAGTGCGAAAGAACTTGATGGCGCATCAGTCTGTGTGCAGTCAGGTACCACTACCGAGCTTAACCTTGCGGACTACTTCCGTAACCAAGGTATGGCGTATAAACCTGTAGTATTTGATACGGCAGCGCAAACCTCTAAAGGTTTTGATGCTGGTCGTTGTGACGTACTAACGACAGACCAATCTGGTTTGTATGCGCTACGTCTGAACTTGAAAGACCCTTCTTCAGCTAACGTTCTTCCTGAAATCATCTCTAAAGAGCCTCTAGGTCCCGTTGTACGTCAAGGTGACGATCAATGGTTCAATATTGCGAAGTGGACTCTGTTTGCGATGGTGAACGCGGAAGAATACGGCATTACCTCTAAAAATGCCGATGAGATGTTGAAATCAAAAGATCCAAACATCAAACGTATTCTTGGCGTAGATGGTCCGAAGGGTAAAGGTTTAGGCATTCGCGACGATTGGGGCTACCAAGTGATTAAGCAAGTTGGTAACTACGGCGAAAGCTTTGAGCGTACGGTTGGTACAGGTTCACCTCTGAAGATTTCTCGTGGTGTGAATGCACTTTGGAATGCGGGCGGTTTCATGTACGCACCACCAATCCGCTAATACAACGATTATCACAGGGCGGTTTATGCCGCCCTTTTTCGTGAGTGAATCTATAAATAAGGGTTTGAGGTTATCGCTGTATGAAACCGACGAATGATACATCGCCAAGTACGATGTCCAAACCAAGCGGAAGTAAGAGCCTGATTTATAATCCAGCTTTTCGTTCCGCTATTTTCCAGATCATTGCCGTAGCTGCACTGGTATTTTTCTTTTACACAATCATTAATAATGCACTGACGAACCTTGATGCCCGTGGTATCGCAACAGGTTTTGGTTTTCTTAATCAAGAAGCAGGCTTTGGTATTGGTCTGACTCTTATCGAATACGACGAAACGTTTTCTTATGGGCGTACTTTCGTCGTTGGTCTACTCAATACGGCGCTGGTTTCAGTGTTAGGTATTGTCCTAGCAACCGTTATTGGTTTTGTTATGGGTATCGCTCGTCTCTCATCAAACTGGTTGGTGAGCCGATTAGCAGCGGTATATATTGAAACTTTCCGAAATATCCCACTACTTCTGCAAATCTTTTTCTGGTATTTCGCGGTTCTTCAAGCTCTGCCATCACCAAGGCAGAGTATGAGCCTTGGCGAAGCTATCTTTTTGAATGTACGCGGGCTGTATTTCCCTGCACCTGTCATGGAGGCTGGTAGTAGCTTCGTCGTCGCGGCACTAGTCATAGGTATCATCGCAAGCATTTTGATCAATGTATGGGCGAACAACAAGCAACGTTTAACAGGTCAACAAACTCCGATGGGTCGCATCGTATTTGGCTTAGTAATCGCGCTTCCTTTAGTGGTTTACTTCCTTGCTGGCATGCCAATTTCTTTGCAGTACCCAGAATTAAAAGGTTTTAACTTCCGAGGTGGTATCAGTATCATTCCTGAACTGGCTGCACTTCTACTTGCGTTAAGCGTCTATACTGCATCGTTTATCGCAGAGATTGTACGCTCTGGTATTAACGCTGTGAGTCATGGTCAAACTGAAGCAGCAATGTCGCTTGGTTTACCACGCACAAAAACTCTGAAGCTGGTCGTGATCCCTCAGGCATTACGTATCATCATCCCTCCTCTTACTAGCCAATACCTGAACCTAACAAAGAACTCTTCCCTGGCAATGGCGATTGGTTACCCAGATTTGGTTTCTGTGTTCGCAGGAACTACGCTGAACCAAACTGGACAAGCGATCGAAATTATCGCGATGACCATGGGCGTTTACTTGACGTTGAGTTTAATCACTTCTGCGTTAATGAACTTGTATAACCGTAAAGTTGCGCTGGTGGAGAGATAATATGAGTACACATCAATTTCAGCCTGATCTCCCGCCGCCAGCAAACACTGTTGGTGTCGTAGGTTGGCTACGCAAAAATCTATTCAATGGACCAATCAACTCCATCGTGACGTTGATTCTGGCTTATATCGTATTTTCTGCTCTTTGGAACATTGTTGATTGGGCGTTTATCAATGCAGACTGGGTTGGCACAACGAGAGACGACTGTACACGTGAAGGCGCATGTTGGGTCTTTATTAGCGTCCGTTGGGAACAGTTCATGTATGGCTTCTATCCGGAAGCGGAACTCTGGCGCCCTCGCCTGTTCTACATCACATTGGCGATTTTTACTGCGCTACTTGCTTATGAGAAAACGCCGAAACGCATTTGGATTTGGTTGTTCTTCGTAAACATTTACCCATTCATTATTGCAGCCTTGCTTTATGGTGGAGTATTCGGTCTTGAAGTGGTTGAAACGCACAAATGGGGTGGTCTACTAGTAACCTTGATCATTGCACTCGTTGGTATCGTCGTCTCCCTTCCAATCGGTGTTGCGCTTGCCCTGGGTCGACGTTCAGATATGCCAATCATCCGCAGTATCTGTACTGTATACATCGAAGTGTGGCGTGGTGTCCCACTCATTACTGTACTGTTCATGGCATCAGTGATGTTACCTCTGTTCTTGGCTCAAGGCTCAGAAACTGACAAGCTAATCCGTGCACTTATCGGGGTGGTTATGTTCAGTGCGGCTTACATGGCAGAGGTGGTACGTGGCGGCTTGCAAGCGATCCCGAAAGGACAATATGAAGCGGCAGACGCCCTCGGTCTTACCTATTGGAAGAAGATGGGACTGATCATTTTGCCACAGGCGCTTAAGATCACTATCCCTTCTATTGTGAACACTTTTATCGGTCTCTTTAAAGACACCAGTCTTGTGCTTATTATTGGTATGTTTGACGTACTGGGCATTGGACAAGCTGCGAATACCGACCCTGAATGGCTAGGCTTCGCAACAGAAAGTTATGTATTTGTCGCGTTAGTGTTTTGGGTATTTTGTTTTGGCATGTCACGTTACTCGATATGGCTTGAAAACAAATTGCATACCGGTCACAAACGATAACTCATCAAGATCAAGGACGTATTATGACGCAACAACAAGATTATATGATCCAGTTGAAGGACATGAATAAGTGGTATGGTGAGTTTCACGTACTAAAGAATATCAATCTAGACGTTAAGAAAGGCGAAAAAATCGTCATCTGTGGACCATCCGGATCTGGTAAATCGACCATGATTCGCTGTATCAACCGTCTGGAAGAGCATCAAGCTGGCAGCATCTATGTGTCGGGTACTGAGCTTACAGAAGACCTGAAAAACATTGAGGCGGTTCGTCGTGAAGTGGGCATGTGCTTCCAGCACTTTAACCTTTTCCCTCATCTAACGGTTTTGGAGAATTGTACGCTTGCCCCTATCTGGGTGAAGAAAATGCCAAAAGAAGAAGCCGAAGCCATCGCAATGCAGTACTTAGAGCGCGTTAAGATCCCCGATCAAGCGGACAAGTATCCGGGGCAGCTCTCCGGTGGTCAGCAGCAACGAGTGGCCATTGCTCGTTCTTTGTGTATGAGCCCTAAAGTGATGCTGTTTGATGAACCAACTTCTGCACTGGACCCAGAAATGGTGCGTGAAGTACTGGACGTAATGGTAGAACTGGCGGAAGAAGGCATGACCATGCTGTGTGTAACGCACGAGATGGGCTTTGCAAAAGAAGTCGCCGACCGAGTCATTTTTATGGACGCGGGGGAAATCATTGAAGAAAACAATCCTGTCGATTTCTTTGAGAATCCGCAATCGGATCGTACACAGAACTTCTTGGCTCAGATCCTTCACCATTAAACGCATTCTGAACACCCAGATAACCGACAAAGCGCTGAACTCAATATCAGCGCTTTTTCTTTACTCTCATACTGGAAAACAGACCATGTTACGAAAGTCCAGTTGATTCAACGCGTTGTAAATTTGCGCAACGTTACAACATTCTACGTGAACTGGTCTTCAGAGCTTTGAATAATAAGCCTTTCTCCGCTAGGCAAGGCGGTAATATTGTGTTACAAGTTGCCACATACATAACACATTATTTCTATTATTATTTTGTTCTAGATGTACATGTGGCGGGCTTGATTTTTTGAACTATCGGGCCCATATATGTCTATATATTAAAGATAAGACAGTCCCTTATAGAGGAAGATTATGAACAGTCCTATGTTTTCTCGCACTACTACTCAAGAGAGTGCTCTACAAACCAACAAAGTATTGCGTAATACATATGCACTACTTTCTATGACTCTACTATGGTCAGCACTGGTTGCTGGCGTATCGATGGCGTTTAACCTACCACGTCCAGGTATCATCCTAATGTTGGTCGGTTTCTACGGTCTACTATTCCTGACTGAAAAGAACCGTAACAATAGCATGGGTCTTGTATTTACATTCCTATTTACGGGTTTCTTAGGTTACACCATCGGTCCAATTCTAAACATGTACATCGGTGCTGGCATGGGCGACGTTGTGCTAACAGCACTTGGCGGTACTGCTCTGTCATTCATGGCAGCTTCTGCTTACGCACTGACAACTAAGCGTGACCTATCTATGATGGGTGGTCTAATGCTGTCACTATTCGTTGTTCTAGTTGTGGGTATGATTGCGAGTATCTTCATCCAATCTACTATCCTTCACCTAGCAATGAGCAGCTTGTTTATTGTTTTCTCTACCATGGCAATCCTTATGACTACTCAAGGCATCATCCGTGGCGGCGAAACAAACTACATCTCTGCGACAATTACGCTGTATGTTTCAATCTACAACATCTTCATCAGCCTACTAAGCATTCTAGGTATCATGAACGACGACTAAACCGTCAGATTGAATTGAAGCTCCAAAAAGCCCGAAGTTGTACTTCGGGCTTTTTCTTTGCACCTTACCTTGTTGATGTTACCTTCCTTTTTACACCGCCCCTCAAACAACAAATTGAATACTCATGCAAAATAGAAATACTCACCCCGAGAATTTTCTAACAACCTGCATAGGTTTACATTTTCTTGCATAACTCGAAAGGTGTAAGCTTAACGATTGTCTCCCACAGTTTAATATTTTGAATCGTATGAATTTAATTCGCTCAGTCGACTCAACAGATTCTTTTGTTGAGCACAAGCCAGCCTCTACGCTACCCTATACTTATCAATGGTTACTTAGCGGAAATAGAGCTATGTTCGTTTATAACGGCAAAGAAATTGAAACTGATGCTCAAGGCTACCTACTTGACCACACACAGTGGGAAGAAGGCATGATTGAGCTTCTAGCAAAAGAAGAAGAAATTGAACTGACAGAGGCGCATTTGGAAGTGGTTCACTTCGTGCGTGATTTCTATGAAGAGTTCAACACATCACCAGCTGTGAGAATGCTGGTTAAAGCGATGGAAAAAGCGCATGGTCCAGAGAAAGGAAACAGCAAGTATCTGTTCAAACTTTTCAAGAAAGGTCCCGCAAAGCAAGCGACTAAGCTAGCTGGTTTGCCAAAACCTGCTAAATGCTTATAAACCGCCCGCCTCAACGCCACGTCGACAAGCCCAGCGTGTGAAGCTGTTGCTTATCGAGTTACTGCGCTTGGAGCTATAAGATCTTAAATCCGCGGAAAGGCTTATAAGACACACTCTCTTGAGTGACACTGTCAACCGTTGCCGTCCGCGGACCATCTTCCAACCACTTAGAAAACGCCGCGATTTGTTCATCGGTGCCGCAAGCAATCACCTCAACATCCCCATTATTTAAGTTCTTCGCGTACCCGGTTAAACCTAGTTTCAAACCTTGATGTGATGTGTGGTATCGAAATCCTACCCCTTGTACGTGACCTACTATCAGAAACTTCTCACACTTTAGTACCATCCGTATACCGCTCCCTAAATTTGAGTGATATATTATTTCCGTCTATTTACCCCACTAAGGATAGTGGGTTTTTATATGGTTATAATAATTATGAAAGAAATTCCTTTCCGTTGGATTGACAAATATCTCATCCATTTAAAGATTCAAGAAAAGTTCTACCTACTCTTCTTGCTCCCTCTCATCGCATTAGTCATCCTAACTCTCGTTTTGAACAGTGCCGCAGACTCACTCATTACTGACTTATATCAGGAAGAGTTGATGTTAATGAAAGGTCTTATCGAGGCAGGCAATCTCTCGCAATCTCAAGTTGCTAGCCTAATCTCAAGTTCAGATACGATTGCTTTCGGTACAGGTCCAGAAGCTGTTTCTGTTATGAATGGGGCTTTTAGTCTCGTTGCTAACCACGAACAGTCGCTATGGACAGCACTATCTACAACGCAAGTAAGCATTATTCTTATCACTCTGTTTATCATTGCAATGGGCGTTTACTACATCATGACGTTCATCGGTGGTGCGATGTTCACAATGAACAAAGCACTAAACACATTGGCAAACGGTGATTTAACTGCTCGTATGAACTTTTTCCCTGTTCGTGACGAGTTTAGTGAGATTGCTATTACGATCGATAAAGTTGCCGATCGTGAACAAAAGATGGTTCAGTCGATTCAGGAGTCTGTGGCGCTTATGCAGCAAATCAGCTCAGATCTAAACCTATCTATTCAAAACAGTTCTGAAATCTCTAACACGCAACAAGAGCACTTGAATTCGCTGGCAAGCGCAACAGAGGAAATGGCATCAACCATTCGCGAAGTAGCAACACTGGCTCATGACTCAAGCACTCAAACTGATGATGCTCGCAGCGTCGCTCAATCAGGTCAGGTGAAAGTGGAAAACACGCTTCACTCTATCTCCAACCTTTCCACTGAGATCCAATCAGCATCTCAAGCGGTAGAAGAGTTAGATGCAAACGCGGCGCAGATTGATGAAGTGGTAACAACCATCAACGGTATCTCTGAACAAACGAACCTCCTTGCGCTAAACGCAGCCATTGAAGCGGCGCGTGCTGGTGAACAAGGTCGTGGTTTCGCAGTCGTAGCCGACGAAGTTCGTGCTCTTGCTGGCAGGACTCAACAAGCAACCGTCGAAATTCAAGCAATGATTGAAGCGCTACAACGTAACAGTCAATCACTGACTAAGTTGATGGAAGTAACAGTTCACAATGCGAATGAAGGTCAAACTCTAATGGCCGAAGTGAATCAAGAGATTGGCTCACTTGCAGACAAGAACCAAACTATTTCTGACAGCAGCGTTCAAATCGCTACGGCAGCTGAAGAACAAGGCGTAGTGGCTGACAACATTGCATCGAGTGTTGAAGAGATCCGCATTCAAGCTAACAATGTGTGTACGATGATCAGCACCACATCTCAGAATGTCGAGCAGCTTCGTGCTCAAAGTGACACTATGGAATCACTGCTGACTGGCTTGAAAGCTTAATCACATACACTAATAGCTAGGGTCACTTCGGTGGCCCTTTTTTGCGCCTGGAAAACCCGTCCGTTATTCCACTCACAAGTTTATAATTAAAGCCTCTACAAATGATTGGATTGTCGATGGATATTGCTTTTGCGGGCAACATCCCGGACAATACGCCCCTTTCAAAATTCAACAAGAGCTAAAGAAATGACAGCTGCTATCTATTTGGTTAAAGGTCGTGAGAAATCGGTTAAGCGTAAGCACCCATGGATCTTCTCTCGAGGCATCAGTAAAGTTGAGGGCGAACCTGCTCTTGGCGAAACCGTTGATGTATTTACTCACGACGGGAAATGGCTAGCTAAAGCGGCATATTCTCCAGCTTCTCAAATTCGTGCTCGTATTTGGAGCTTTGAAAAAGAAGAGATCAACAAAGCATTCTTCGTTAAGCGCTTCAACAACGCTCAGCTTCTTCGTGAAGACGTTATCGACCGCGACGGTCTTACTGGCTACCGCCTTATCGCAGCAGAGTCTGATGGTATGCCAGGTGTTACGATCGACCGTTACCAAAACTTCTTTGTGTGTCAGCTTCTAAGTGCAGGTGCAGAATACAACAAACAAGCTATTGTTGATGCGTTAGTTGAGTGTTTCCCTGGTTGTAACGTTTACGAGCGTTCTGACGTCGCGGTACGTAAGAAAGAAGGTCTTAAAGAAACAACCGGCGTATTGCACGGTGAAGAGCCACCAAAATCAGTGGTAATTGAAGAAAACGGCGTGAAGATCAGCGTAGATATCGTTGGTGGTCATAAAACTGGTTTCTACTTAGACCAACGTGATAGCCGTCAACAAGCGATGAAGTACGTGAAAGATAAAGAAGTTCTCAACTGTTTCTCGTACACAGGTGGTTTTGGTCTGTACGCGCTAAAAGGTGGCGCGAAACGTGTTATTAACGCAGATGTATCACAACCTGCTCTCGACACAGCAAAATTCAATGCAGAGCTGAATGAGTTTGATATCTCTAAGAAACGTGCTGTATTCCTAAACGCCGATGTGTTCAAACTGCTACGTGAATACCGTGACCAAGGTACGAAGTTCGACGTTGTTATCATGGATCCACCGAAATTTGCTGAAAGCAAAGCACAACTAAATGGCGCGTGTCGTGGCTACAAGGACATCAACATGTTGGCCATGCAAATTCTAAACCCTGGTGGCACGCTACTTACCTATTCTTGCTCTGGTCTGATGGACCAAGTTCTGTTCCAAAAAATTATTGCCGATGCCGCAGTAGATGCAAATCGCCAAGTAAAATTTGTGGAACGTTTCGAACAAGCAGCGGATCACCCTACTGATACCGCTTACCCAGAAGGTTTCTACCTAAAAGGCTTTGCGTGTAAGGTCCTTTAATCGCTGGCTATTTTAGATTCAAAAGAAAACGGAGCTTTCGCTCCGTTTTTTTATTCTCTCAATTGCTCAAGATTAGTAATGATACTGTTGGCAATATCTGCAGCCGATGCGCCATCGAAGTTGATATCTAACTGCTGACCCCCTTTATTAATGGTTAGGGTCGAGTCTCCAGAATCTTCCGTTACAGACAAGGTAATACCATTCACTTGTCCAGAGAAGTCACCAGACTCGAAATCATCAAGCAGCGTCGACATATCGGTACCAGAAACATCATCGAACAAATCTCTAAGTTCGAGTTTGTCGCCTTCCGACGCATCAAAGTCTGTGACTGAATCCACCGCATTATCCATTTGAGTCCAAACAAACACATCACCATCAGCACCACCGGTCAGGATATCATCGTCTAGACCTCCTATGATGATATCTTCCCCCGCATTGCCCGAGATAGTATCTTCTCCTTCCTCTCCAAGTAAGATATCGGCACTAGCTGTACCAACAAGAGTATCATCACTATTACCACCCACTCCTGAAGGCGCGCCTATACTTGCAGTAACAGACACCGTAAGCGCCCCTATATCAAAATCACCGTTTGATGACTCAGTTCGATAAGAAATTCTTGCACTATCTCCATCATCCAAACTATTTGAAGGGATAAATACCAACTGATTATCTACAACGAGTACTTGACCTTTACTTGGATCAACAACTGCGTCAGCCAACGTTAGTGTAGCCGCATTGTCGCTGTTGGTATCGTTTGAAAGTACATCAACCACAATTGGCGTCCCTTCAGGTGTTGATGCTGTGTCATCTACAGCTTCAACAGAGTTTGGCTCCAAATCAAATGAAACGGTTTCTGCTGTAGTATCACCATCGCCGTCAGTCAGTACGTAATCAAAGTCAAACTGAGTAGCAACCGCAATCGATGAAGCAAAGAAGGTGTATTCACCCGTGTTTAAATCAATAACTACAGAGTTTTGACTGTCCACTACAATCGTCACGGTATCTTCAACTGCATCAACAATGGTTGTCGCTCCAGTGTTGTTAGCGTCATCATCCACCGTAATAGTCGTACCATCAAACGTCACCGTAATACCCGTTGCGCCACCATAGTTAAATGACGATACATAGCCGCCATCAGCACCAAAGAACGACGCACTTCCCCCCATAACAGTCGAACCTAAAGCACCAGTTATTGGCGTTACGATCGATTGGATGAGTATCGCTGGAAGGCTATTAATATCCGGAACGATAATTGGGTCGATTTGTTTATCTATTGGATTATTAGCGTCATAAGCAACAGGCTCTAAGAACTGAGTTGCAGCTCCGGTACCAATACCGTAAGCGAGCGCTGTTACATTATATTGCTCTAGCTGCGCTTCCCAATCCGACTGTTCTGTTGCATCAATCTGATTCCCGGTAGAGCTAGGATTACCATCCGATAGGAAGTAGCTAAGGTTGTTTGCATCCGCAAGTAGCTCAGGATTACCCCAAACATCATCTTCGGCAGCAAGTGCAACGGCATCGTCGTAATCCGTACCGCCACCTGCAGTTAAGCTATTAATCAGTGCGATAGCTTGATCAACATCCATCCAAATTGTTGTTAAATCATTAGGTAAGCTGTTATCTGATGATTCAACACCATCTTCGCCAAGTACATTTGCATTACTACTGAAGGTTGTGATTTGAACTTTAGTATCTCCAAGTAATTGGTATTCTAATAACAAGGCTATCGATGCGCTTTTCAGTACATCAAGACGCGAAGTTACAACATTTGAACTTGAACCAGTAACTGAATCCCACCCCATCGATCCTGATACATCCAGGATCAACTGAACGTTGGAACCTGTTGTTTGCATCGCATTAACGTCTTCAACAACCGTTTCAGCAAATGGAGAGTCATCTTCAATGGCGACCGTAGCAGTTGCAGAGCTAGTAATACCAAGTGCGTTTGACGCAATCACTGGAACTTCTAAATCAATTACGTCTTCGCCACCACTATCCGGATGATCGACTTTTCCTAGTAGCTCTGTCGATAAATTACCAAGATCGTCAACCGACACCTCAATAATTGGCTGACCGCTTGCAGAGCCCGTAAGTGTCTTATCGTTGTTTGAGAGCGTCCAAACTAATGCATCTCCATCACTTGAAATTAGCGTCGTTGGTAAGCCCAATGTGACGGATTCCACAGTTGCTCCCAATGTAAGTGAGCCAGTATCATTCGTGGAATCTGTTGTATCAATAAAACCAGCTAATGCTCCATTGTCGGCATTCGCATCAGGTAAACCTTCTTCAGACACATTAAGTGCTACTGCACCAGAAATGGTTGGTGGGATAGCAGGGTTAACTGCAAATGATCCCGTAACACTGTCTCCATCGGCATCCGTTACTGTGTACTCGAAGTCAATATCACCATCACCAATAGGTTCGCTGAGTGGCTCATATTGGATGAACTCCCACTTGCCTGTGCTCGGTGTAAACTGCACTTCGAACGCAACACCATTATCTGTTGAACCAACTAAACGATTAGGGTTTTGCGCGTCGACGCTGACTGTAATATCGTCTCCACCTGCCGTCTGTAAACCTGATTCCGCACCCGTTAAAGCTGTTACGCCCGGACCATCTGCACCGTATGTAGAACTAATTGTTCCCTCTGCGGATGCGATTGGAATACCACCATCAGAACCGATAAAGGTAATGGATTTAACAGTAAAATCACTATTATCTTCAATATTCGGTCCATTACCGTTATCCGTTGCTTCTAGAATGATCTGATCAAAGCCACCTTGCTGAACACTAAAGTTTGCTGCGAAATCACCACTTTGAGCATCAGAAGTAAAGGTTTGTTGAGCAATTAGCACGCCATCTCGATAGAATGATGCGACCCCTTCTTCTAATTCACCTCCAAACATTTTGGCAAACTCAATTTCCGCACCAAACGCAACTTTATCACCCAAGTCTATGATGAGTTTTTCAGATACACCTTGATTGTTAGCAAAACGGTAATCGACCTCATTATCCAATGGGAAGCCGTTGTCACCTGAGCTTTTAACCCCAATACCATCCGAAGACTGATTGACTTGTGCTGCGCCAAGCGTCACCGATTCATCCGAAATAAAACCTTCGGCTGTTACAACAACGTCACCAAAGGTTCTACTGAAAGAATCTGCACCATTACCTGTAAAGCTCACTTGTCCAGTTATAACATCGGGGATATCCAAGTTTGTAACGTCTACTACTGGCACGTTACTTGGTACTGATGGACGGTCATCTTCAACAATAACATTGAGGCTTTCAGACGTTGTGGTTTGACCATCACTGACCGAGATCTGCAAATCAAAGTCAATGATATCCTCAACATCATTCACCGGATGATCGAGTGGTTCAAACAGTGTGATGTTGTAATCCCAAGAACCTTGTCCTGAGACAGCGGGCTCCGTGAGAACAACAGTTGCAACAACAGCTAAACTCGCAGTAGAAGCCGTCAATGTTTGAGTATTGCTGTTCCATGCCCAAGACACAGGCTCTCCACCTGATGTGAGTGTATTTGGACCAGAAAGAACGACTGAAACATTCGCTGTATCCGGGTCTCCAACTGTAAATGACCCTGAGAAGCTGGCTGCATTTGTAGTATCGGTAGGAGAACCCGTGGAATCAGGTATACCATCGGTTAACCCTTCTTCTGAAACAACCGCATCGATAACGTCGGAAATAGCTGGAGGTGCATCATTATCGATAATTGTTGCATTACCGACATCAGAGCCCAATACAGGACCAACGCCTACAACAGAAACACTGAAGTCCTCATCCTGCTCAAACACTGCGTCGTTCAGGGTATCAATTCGAACATCAAATTGAGTCGAGCCTGCTGGTACCGTGACTAAACCATCATTCGGAACTGCAACCCAGCCGGAACCAGTATTATATTCAAGCGTCCCTAGATCACCCACTCCGGTGTCACCAGTGTTAAGAGTAAGCTGAACCTGAACCGCAGCTTCAGACTCGTTAGTGAGCGAGACAACGAAGTTGGCAGTGTCACCTTCGTTAATCGTGCCAGCATCACTAATAGATACCGTTGGACGGTCGTCATCTGGATCTGGGTCAGGGCCTGTACCGTCATCGACGATAGTGGCTGTGCCCGTG
Source organism: Vibrio sp. MMH1-50 (assembly GCF_022347645.1). NCBI lineage: Bacteria > Pseudomonadati > Pseudomonadota > Gammaproteobacteria > Vibrionales > Vibrionaceae > Vibrio > Vibrio sp. MMH1-50. Next base: position 1,801 of record NZ_JAKRGG010000054.1, on the reverse strand, counting down.
TCAGTGCCTTGAACAGGGTCGAGACCGGTCACGTCTACCGTAAAGTTCTCTGGACCTTCGTAGACTTCGTCATCAATCGATGCAATACGCACATCAAACTCAGTTAACCCTGCTGGTACAGTCACCACACCATTAACAGGAACGGCTACCCAACCTGAGCCAGTGTTGTATTCAAGGGTACCAAGGTCGCCTGCTTCGGTGTCACCAAGGTTAAGGTCGAGCTGCACTTCAACTGGGGCTTCAGAAGCGTTAGTTAATGAGACAACGAAGTTGGCGGTATCGCCTTCGTTAATCGTACCAGCATCACTGATAGATACGGTTGGACGGTCATCATCTGGATCGGGATCAGGGCCAGTACCATCATCAACGATGGTTGCTGTCCCCGTATCAGTGCCTTGAACAGGGCCGAGACCGGTCACGTCTACCGTAAAGTTCTCTGGGCCTTCATAAACTTCGTCATCAATCGATGCAATACGCACATCAAACTCAGTTAACCCTGCTGGTACAGTCACTACACCATCAATAGGCACTGCAACCCAACCTGAGCCAGTGTTGTATTCGAGAGTACCAAGGTCACCTGCTTCGGTATCACCGAGGTTAAGGTCGAGCTGCACTTCGACTGGGGCTTCTGATGCATTAGTTAGAGAGACAACGAAGTTGGCGGTGTCACCTTCGTTAATTGTGCCTGCATCACTAATAGAAACCGTTGGGCGGTCGTCGTCCGGATCTGGGTCTGGCCCTGTACCGTCATCGACGATAGTGGCTGTGCCCGTATCGGTACCTTGCACAGGACCTAAACCAGTTACGTCTACCGTGAAGTTTTCAGGACCTTCGTAGACTTCATCATCAATCGAAGCGATTCGTACATCAAACTCAGTTAACCCTGCTGGCACAGTCACTACGCCATCGACAGGAACAGCTACCCAACCAGAGCCGGTGTTGTACTCAAGAGTACCGAGGTCGCCAGCCTCTGTATCACCGAGGTTAAGGTCACCTTCGTTAATTGTGCCAGCGTCACTGATAGATACCGTCGGACGGTCATCATCTGGCTCAGGCTCTGGCCCCGTACCATCATCGACGATGGTTGCGGTACCTGTATCAGTACCTTGGACAGGACCTAAACCAGTCACGTCTACCGTGAAATTCTCTGGGCCTTCATAAACTTCGTCATCAATCGAAGCGATTCGAACATCGAACTGAGTCATACCAGCAGGAACACTCACCACACCATTAACAGGAACGGCTACCCAACCTGAGCCCGTGTTGTATTCGAGAGTGCCGAGGTCGCCGGCTTCGGTGTCACCAAGATTAAGGTCGAGTTGAACTTCGACTAGGGCTTCTGATGCATTAGTTAACGAGACAACGAAGTTGGCGGTATCGCCTTCGTTAATCGTACCAGCATCACTAATAGATACCGTTGGACGGTCATCGTCCGGATCGGGATCAGGGCCAGTACCGTCATCGACGATGGTTGCTGTACCCGTATCAGTGCCTTGAACAGGGCCGAGACCGGTCACATCTACCGTGAAGTTCTCTGGACCTTCGTAGACTTCGTCATCAATCGAAGCGATTCGAACATCGAACTCAGTTAAGCCTGCTGGCACAGTCACTACGCCATCGACAGGAACGGTCGCCCAACCTGAACCGGTGTTGTACTCAAGGGTACCGAGGTCACCTGCTTCGGTATCACCGAGGTTAAGAGCCAGTTGAACCTCAACTGGGGCTTCAGAAGCGTTAGTTAACGAGACAACAAAGTTAGCGGTGTCGCCTTCGTTGATCGTGCCTGCATCACTAATAGATA
>NZ_JAKRGG010000053.1:0-21783 GCF_022347645.1 Vibrio sp. MMH1-50 | reverse complement strand
CGATTCTTGATTTAGAATGACTAGATCTTTAAATCGCCGCCGCGTCTACAAACCAAGTCATTCTCGCTGAACCTAGCATCTCGAGGTTACTTGGGTATATTAGAATTGATAAGCCGCCGATAACTTATAGTTACGTCCTGGCTCGTAATCATCCAAAGTAATACCTCGGGCCGTCCCCGAACGAGATGCATGAGACGTATATAGCTCGTCAAAGACGTTATCGATACCAAATGTTACCGATAGACCATCGATGTCAGAAGGCACCCATTGTGCGTACAAGTTATGTACATCGTAGCTGTCTTTCTTAGGTTGACCATCAAACACATTGTCTTCTTCAAGAACAAACATTGAGTTCCAACCGAAGATGGTTTCTAGCGAATCAGATTGGTAATCCAACGTCAGCGAGATGCTGTCACCCATATCAATACTGCGACCATTGCCACCCGCGACAGGACCACCAGTATCTTTGTTCTCTGTATCTGATTTAGAGTATGACAGTTTGCTACCGAAGCTTTCATAACCATAGAAGGCACTTGCTTCGAAGCCCTTGATTTCCACATCACCCAAATTGTAAATAAGATAAGTTTTCGTAGTACGTTGGTACTCTTCAGCAATGTAGTTATCAATATCAGTTTGGAAGAAGGTTAAATTTGCACCAAATGAATGCGCATCCATGGTTTTGTCAAAGCGCACGCCACCTTGCGTGTTTTGCCCCGTTTCTGGTTTCAAACCATCTTGTAGGTAAGCCACATCTTGGTAAGCGATAAAGGTTTCCATTAATTCTGGACCTTTGAAGAGTGAACGAGAGCTTGCAAATAGCGTCCAGTCTTGTGTTATTGCCCACTCTGCTGCCAGTGCCCATGTCACTTCATCGTAATCGTTGTTACCTGTTTCTGCTTTGCGCTGGTAATCGTCAAAACGCAGCCCCGCTGTGATGGAGAGAGCATCAGAAATGAAGAATTGGTCTTCAACGAATAACGCTGTAGAGACCGCGGATTCATCCATGAACTTACTGCTGCCGTAGTAACTCTCCGAAGTCTTATCCATGTAATCAAGACCGTACGTCGCACGATGATCAAAATCACCCAATGTCAGCAGTGATTGGAATTTTGCACTCAAACCAAAGTTCTGGTTTTTCGCCGTGTTTTTCGACAAACGATTTGCCGGCCAACGCGGTGCCATTACGGATTCATCACGAACAATTTCAGTCTCGGTGTTGTAAAGTGTTACGTCACCTTGGTGTTGATCGCCGCGCAATTCATAACTAAGAGTGACAGTGTCACGATCATAATCAGTCGGAATCAATAAGTTGTTGGATAGACCATTGTTCGCGCCACCAGACATATCAGGTCGTGGGTTATAATCACCACTGTCACGGTACATGTCGTAAGAGATTTCAATGCGATGGATATCACCAAATTCGTACCCTAATTTCCCTAGGATATTGTAAACGTCACCTTCCGAGCCAAAGGTTTTATTTCCGTCACCATCTTTAAAGTCATCACGCGTCACATAGTGACCGTAGACCATAGCGTCCACGCTTTCAGACAACAGCCCATAAAGCGTTAAAGAGCCCTGTTGGTTATCATTAGACGCATAACCACCGTAAACACGCGCACCAAAGTTTTCATCGTAACGCAGCAGATCACGTGCATCTTTGGTTTCAAAGTACACCGCCCCACCAAGACCACTTTGAGTTACCGAGTTATTACCCACTTGGATATCCGCTGACTTCAAAATGTCCGGGTTAAGCGTAAGATTACCAATATGGTGGAACATGTTGGCGTGCTGAGAGGCTCCGTCCAAACGGATATCAAGGTCGGTTTCGCCAAGACCGCGAATCGTAATGCGTTGGTTGACAGAGTGCGTACCACCCACATCAACGCCCGGAATATCACGAAGTAAATCCGACATGTGATCGGCTTGCTTGAGCGACATATCGTCAGCAAACATTGATTCGGTGTTGCTGGATACTTTCGTCCCCCACACAACTACCTCTTCGAAGTGAGAGTCTTGATCTTGAGCTAAAGCTGGATGGGCAAGCGCCATCCCCACTGCTAGGCATAGGCTTGAGAGCTTAATTGGTGAGCGAACAGGGCTTTCCATAAACGTCTTCCTAAATATAAATGATAATAATTCTCACGCATGATAGGATCTCAATTCATAAATACAAAGACGAATCACTTATGCAAAATCGCATAGGTGTTATGAGGAAACGTCAAATGGCGGCAGAGACCAAAAAAAGAACTAAAATTGCCAAAGTAGCTCTCACCAAAAAGCTTGAGCAGACGGAAAAACAAATAATTGTTACGCAAGGTCAAAGCAGCCAAACTCAGCTTGCTGAAGGGAAATTTCTCTCCTACCAATACAACGACCAGATCTTTGTCCATGGCGGACGATGCATCGAATTAGTCGATTCCAATATAGTCTCTACTGCCCATTCAGCCCTACTGATTACTATCCTTCTTGAGGGAAAGCTATCTTTTGGCTATGACGATCTTCAATTCGACTTTGACGCTAACAAAGCACCACAAGGTGTGGTTGTTAACCTAGCAAAACCCGCTAACTTCCGCCGCTCACTGATTCAAAATAACAGAATGAATAAGATCAACATTCTTATTAAACCACCTTGGTTAGAATCGAGAATGGCGGGAAATTGTGGACACAAGCGCTTCATTGAAACTCACCAAGCTTTTTACACACTGGAGCTTAATGAGACGTTAATTGAGCTTGCACGATCTCTCACTCAACGTGAATCTCCGACAAATATGAAAGATCGTATAGAGGTCGAAAGCTTGATTTACCAAGTGCTTTCCCACTCAATCGGGCAAATGCCTGACGATTACTGCGCGGTATGTGAAAAACAGCATCGCTCCGCTGACACTCGCGTAGAAAATGTGGTCAGTTACATAGAAACACATCTCGATGAAGATTTAACCTTAGAACGTCTAGCAGAAGAGTTTTCAATGAGCGTTTCAAACCTCCAACGACGTTTCAAACAGGCTTTTAACATGACTATTAATGGTTACATCCGCCATCGCCGCTTAGAGATCGCTCGCCAGCATTTGGAACGCGGATTAGTGACTATCACAGAAGCGGCATACGAAGCGGGCTATCATCATCCATCAAACTTTACCAACGCCTTCAAGAAAGTGTTTGGTGTTCCACCACACGAGGTCGTAAACAGCCATTGATGGTATTCGTGTCAACGCCACAAAATAAATTTGCTCTCAAAGCTATTTGGGAAGACAAACACTTGGCGTTATACTCGCGAGAAAGGTTATCTGAAATACAGAGGTCATCATGAATATTGGTGCAGTTGCGAAACTAACGGGGTTGTCTTCTAAATCGATTCGTATGTATGAAGACAAAGGCATCATTTCGTCACCAGCTCGTAGCGATTCAGGTTATCGCGAATATTCTGACAAACACATCCAAGAGCTCAACCTTGTTTCCCGGGCAAAAAACGCGGGATTCTCACTGCAAGAATGCAAAGAATTTGTGCAACTGGCGCATAATCCAAATCGCAAAAGTAGCGAAGTGAAAGCGCGTACGATGGATAAACTTCATGAAGTGGAACAAAAAATCGCTCACTTGTTGGAAATTAAAAAGCAATTAGAAGGTTGGGTTTCATCTTGTCCGGGCGATGCCGAGAGCCGATGTCCAATCATTGATGAGCTCACCAAGTAAGCTCATCAACATTTCTATTTCGGTTTACAGGGCTATTGTTCTGGTTAAGTATGTTTTAACGTAATTCTGTTTTAGTAAATATCGCTTTAATGGTAAGTGCACATACGCTTGCCATTAAGCTCAATGATATTAAAAGGTGTCTCGTAGATATCTTCTAACGTGGACGCCTGAATTACCTCATCTACCTTGCCACTGGCAACCACTTTACCCTTCTTCAGAGCAAGGATCTCATCGGAATAACAAGCTGCAAAATTAATATCGTGGATCACCACAACCATAGCTTTATTCATATCGTGCGCAAGACGTTGAACGATTCTCATGATTTGTAGCGAATGCTTGATATCAAGGTTATTCAATGGTTCATCGAGGAAAACATAATCCGTATCTTGGGCTATCACCATCGCAATAAACGCCAACTGTCGTTGACCACCACTCAATTCATCTAAGAACTTATCTTGAATTTCTTTCAGATCTAAGTAGTCAATTGCTTGGTCGATAATCGCATGGTCATCTTTGGACAAGTTGCCTTTTGAATAAGGGAATCGCCCAAACGATACCAATTCTTTTACGGTAAAACGCATCGTAATCGTGTTAGCTTGACGTAATACCGCCAACTTTTTCGCAAGTTCTTTGGTGTCCCAATCTGCAATCTCTTTGCAGTCGATCATGACACTACCACCATCTCGCTCGGTCAATCGTGACGCCATGGACAGCAAGGTACTCTTTCCTGCTCCGTTTGGACCAATAATCGATGTCACCTTCCCTTTCTCAAATTGGGTATCCGCGCCATCAACCACTTTGTTGGAACCAAATGCTTTGGTTAATTTATCTATAACTATCATGTTTATACGACTTTGTTTTTCAGCAGTAGATACAAGAAGTAGATACCACCAATAAAGTTAATCACTACGCTCAGCGTCGTTTCAAATGAAAAGACGTTTTCTATAATCCATTGCCCCGACAATAAGGCACAAATTGCCATCAAAGAGCAACCTATTAACAAGGTACGATGCTGGTAAGAGCGGAACATTTCACGGCTCAAGTTTGTCACCAATAAGCCAAAGAACATGATTGGTCCGACTAAAGCCGTCGAAATAGCAATGAGAACCGCAGAGAGAATAAAGACATTGCGCGTCACTTTAGGGACATCAACCCCAAGACTCTTAGCATTGTCTTGGTCTAGCCAAAAAACATCTAAAGTACGATGCATGCGATACAACAACCAGCAAGCGATAAGCAATATTGGTGAACTGAGATACACCAAGTTCACCTTCACATTATTGAAACTCGCGTACAGTTTAGATTGCACAAACGCAAAAGTATTTGGGTCCATAAGAAGGGAAAAGAACACCGCAATGTTGTTAAACAACTGCCCAAAGATCAGCCCAACCAATAGCAAAGTGATGAGATTGCGCCCGCCTTTTGAAAAATAAAACCCAAACAGCAATAGCGAAAATCCCACCATGACCAGCACAGCAATCGAGAAGTTGATGTAGACATTCAGAACGAGAGCGCTTAAACCACCAAACAACAAAACAATCAGCACTTGCGTTAACACATACAACGCATCAAACCCCATGATGCTTGGAGTAAGAATCCGGTTGTGGGTAATGGTTTGGAACACCAACGAAGATTGAGCAATCGCAATACCCGCCAATACCATAGCTAACACTTTAGGCACACGTCGCGACAAAAAGTACTGGTAGTTATCTGCTGTTAAGCCAATACCAATAAACAAAAAAGCAAAAAGCAGCGCGACGGCTGCCAATAAGAACAGTTTCTTGGAATCACGCACTTTGCTTACCTCGCAACAACATCGCGATAAACACCACTCCGCCCAAGATGCTGATCACGATTGAAATCGGCATTTCATGAGGGAAGATGATCAATCGGCTAACCAAGTCACAAGCTAAAACAAGTATTGCCCCGTACATAGCGGTAAGCGGGATATTGCGTTTGAGATTATCACCGTAGAAGTAGCTGACTAAGTTTGGCACGATAAGCCCAAGAAATGGCAGTTGACCTACGATCATCACCACACTGGCTGACATTACCGACACCAAAAGTACGCCTAACGTCACCACTTGCTGATAGTTCAGCCCAAGGTTTACTGCAAAGTCTTTACCAATGCCAACCGCAGAAATGCGTGCCGCAAATAGGTAACTTAAAAGAGCGACGGGAACTGCAATATAAAGCAGCTCAAAATCACCACGCAAAATGTTTGCAAAGTTTGCGACGCTCCATGCTGACAGGCTTTGTAGTGCATCGTATTTGTAGGCAATGAAAGTAGTAACAGCGTCAACAACGTTACCAAAGATGATGCCCACGAGCGGCACAAACACGACGCTTTTGAATTGAATACGTTGAATGAACTGGACGAACATCAAGGTACCCAGGATAGAGACAGCAAAGACAAGCCAAAGCTGTTCGCCATTACCAAAAAACACCACACTCATTACGTAACCAAGCATGGCACACTCAATCGTGCCTGTTGTTGAAGGCGCGGCGAATCGGTTTTGGCTAATTTGCTGCATCACTAATCCAGCGATGCTTAGCCCTGCTCCCGCAAGAAGGATGGCAAATAAACGTGGAACCCGGCTAGTAAAGAAAAGCTCTAGTGCTTTTGCATCGCCCGAAAACAACTGTTGGGGTGTCATATTTGCCACCCCAACAAACAACGATGCAACGCTTAGAACAACAAGAACAAGCAATAACTTTTTCAAAGTTAACCTCAGCTAGCTTCGCTTACAGATCGATAGTGTGTTTAATTTCACTCACCATCTTTTCCGTTGCGGTCACGCCGGACATTGCTAAATACCATGCGTCAACATCTAGAAAAGTAATTTTCTTGTTCTTGTATGCCGAAGTCGCTTTAACCAAATCGTTATCCAGCGCTTTAGCGAGGTCATGATCAGACTTTGCGTGAAGTGAATTTCTATCAATAACTAGAATATTTTTCGGATTAGCTTCGCGAATAAACTCATAAGAGATTACGTCACCGTGCGTGCCTGTTTTGAGGTTCTTCACTGTTTCTGTAAAGCCAAAATCTGTGTAAATCGCCCCAAAACGAGATTTCGCACCAAATGCGCTGATGTTGTCACCAATACTTAGAATCGTAAGCGCATCATTATTATGAGCTTGGTTATAGTCATGAATTGCTTTGAATTGAGCGTCTAACTTCGTAATTTTTTGCTCGACCTTATCCTCGATATTGAAGATTTTGCCAATATTTCGCCATTGTGCTTTGGTCCCTTGCCAGTAATCTTCATTCTCGCCTGAAGCAAATACTACCGTTGGGGCAATTTCACTTAACTCATCGTATTTTGACGAACCGCGAGGACCAACCAAAATCAAATCTGGTTTTTGCATGTAGATGGTTTCGAAGTCTGGTTCGAACAGACTACCTGCCGATTTGTAATGAGCTTTACTGTACTTAGATAAGTACTTTGGAAGATGGGAGGCGTTCGATACCGCTACAGGGTCAATACCAAAACTGTCGAGTGTATCGAGTGGACCAAAGCCAATCACAACCACACGTTTTGGCGATTGTTCGACTTCTGTCGTTCCCATGTAGTGATCGATTTTGACGGTTGCAGCAAAAGCAGGTGAGATTGTTAGCAGCGAAACAAGAGCCGCACTGACGAGTTTTTCCATTATCCTAAGCCTTAAATGAGATCCATTATCATGCGCATTCGCAATATATCGTTACTCAATCAGGCATTCAACCGATTCTTTAATAACTTTATACCCAAGTAACCTCGAGATGCTAGGTTCAGCGAGAATGACTTGGTTTGTAGACGCGGCGGCGATTTAAAGGTTTAGTGGGTCTAAATCAACGAATTACACCTCACCAATATCGAATTTGAGACGGTAAGCGCAAAGTTATCAAATTAATATTTATCACTTTAATGAATGTTTATACTTCTTTTAAATGACTCACTAAAAAGGACTAGATAATGAAGAAGTTAGCATTGGTTTTATTTGTAGCAGCACAGCTAATGGCATGTACGGAAGTTGGCAGTGAAGCGTGGTGTAACGATATGAAAGAGAAACCAAAAGGCGATTGGACTGCTAACGAAGCTTCCGATTTTGCTAAGCACTGTGTTTTCTAATTTAGAAATAAGCGCTTATCGCTCTTAGTAAAAAGTGATCATGATGACCCACAACATTGTATTTCGGAATTCTAACGTTGTGGGTTATTCGTAAGCATCAAGAAATGTTTTTAGTGCCGCTTCATCGACAATCTCAAGCCCCTGCTCGCCTTTTCTGATCAAACCTTTGTCCATCAGATCTTTTACCGCTCGACGATAAACGCGTCCTGACGTGCCAAATCTTTCGGCTTCTTGGTTTACTTTGTCAAACCCACCCAACAAGGTGTTGGTCTGCTTTTGTACTAGCAAATCATAAGCAATGTTGTAAGTAATTGGGTGCAACAAGCGATTGGTATAGATATCCATTGAATCTTGATAATCCTCCGCCAAAGCAGAAGCAAAGAAAAACATCATGTCAGGTTGCTGATGCAATGCCTCAGTCAGTTTTTGGATGCAGATAATATCCACTTGCATATGTTCATCGGCGACGACGTTCCACTGACAAGGCGTTTGCGTGAAGTACTCCATTTCACCATAGATATGATAATCGCAATTGGCTTCACCCAATTGAAAACGACGACCGTTGACAGCAATAATACTCATTGAAACTCGACCGACTGGCACAACATACAGATATTGAAGCTGCTCGCCTTGGCGAAGGATCTCTTCACCAGAGTCAAAGTATCGACTGCCGATTTGGCATTGATAGATTAAGTCACGAAACTCGGCACTTTTCTGTTCTAGAAAGCTTTTGAAACGTCCGGTTGAGTAAGGGCTGATTTTCACGTGAGTTTCTCTTTAATGACAACAATCTCAAATAGATTGTACTCGCTAGAATCGTTTGATGACAGCCAATAAAAAAGCGACACCAAAGTGCCGCTTTAAAAATTAACTAAGCTGTGATCCAGTTAACTTTGCGCAATTAAGGCTTCAAGAGCAGCGTAAGACGCTAAACGCTCCCCTTCCATCATCACTTGCGCTTCGTCTACGTACTGTCCTACGCCTTCTTTCACATCCTGCTGATACAAAACCACATTGTTCAGAATGGAGGCAACATTCAGTCCACGCAAACGACCGACAGTAAACAGAGCCGAGGTCTCCATATCCGCACCGAGAATACCTTTCTTGTTCCAGTACTCACAGATCGCTTCTTCGTCGTCGGTGTAGAAGCTGTCATGGGAGCGAACCACACCTAAATGATAGTGCGCCTCTTTTTCGGCTAAATAGCTATCCAGCGCTTTCAGTAACGAAAAGCTTGCGTAAGCCGGATACGAAGAGCGAACGTATGCTTTCGAACCACCTTCGTCTCTTACTGCGCCTTCAGCCACTATCAACTCACCGAGTTGAATGCCTGATTGCATCGCACCAGCCGATCCCACACGAATCACGTCTGTCACACCACACTGTTTTAGCTCTTCCACCGCAATGATCATCGAAGGAGCGCCTATGCCTGTACTGCATACTGAGATTTGCTGACCTTGGTATGTGCCAGTGAATACTCTATATTCACGGTTTTCAGAGACCAATTCTGCGTTATCAAACAACGCGGCAATACGGTTTGCTCGATCTGGCTCACCACAGACGATCACTCGCGATGCTATCTGGGTGTTGTCTACGCCAATATGAGGTTGTTTCATCATTGGCTTAACCTTGCGCTGTCGCTTGAGTTAGGGTCTTATCACCATTGCGTTTCGCACTACGTGCCCATTCTCTTGTGCCGTTTGCTGCGATGAACATTAGAATCGCGTATTGAACCGACATTGCGTACACGCCTTGTGTTGCGTAAATACCAACGCTGATGATGTTGATTACGACCCAAAGAATCCAGTTCTCAACGTACTTACGTGTCATTAAGATTTGCGCCACGATAGACAGAACGGTCATAGTTGCATCCCAGAATGGGAAAGCATCTGGCTCCAACACAGGTTCAGACAAACCTGCACCGAACACATTTAACGTATCAACGGCAATGTTAGCCAACGCGAAAAAGAATGGGTCGATATAGATGGTTAACAGCGCAATCGCAACAATGCTTACTGAACCTGTCGCGATGAGCTTCTGCTTGCTTAACCAGCGCACCTCTAGTGTCTCACCTTGTGCATTTGGTCTTGTCCACGCATACCAACCATAAATGTTGGCGCAGAAGAAGAACAATTGAAGCAGAAGCAATCCGTAAAGCTGAATCTGGAAAAAGATAACGGCGAAAAGTGTTACGTTCAGCAAACCGAACAAGTAGTTGATGGTTTTTTCTTGGCTCGCAAACCAAATACAAAGCAGACCGAAAACCGTACCAAAAGCTTCGATCCAACTCATCGCATAGCCACCACCAATAGGAATATTAACAAGGGTGTTATTGATGTCTAACAGGGCAAATAGGTCCATGAAGATGTCCTTTATTATTGTGCTTGGGATGTGCTCATCTTATTGCCTCGCAGCAAACAAAAAGGAGGACATTTGTCCTCCCTTCGATGTACCCGATCATAAATCAGATCAATACTTGCTTTAAAGTGCCTGAAGCACACTTATTCCTTCGTCACTATTTAGGATTCATGTCCTAAGTAACGCTTCTTGAAAGATGATGCCGCAGCAAATAGTGCTGTAGCTATGAACGTAAATGCGATACCCAATAAGTAAATGAATTCTTCATTGGCAAGCAACTCATAAACACTCAAAGAAAACACGAATAAGACTAAGAGAATATTGATACGGTGAAACCACGGTCTCTTAACTGAATGCAGTGCGTATCTCTTGACGAACATAAAAATTTTCCATTTGCTACAATAATTTATAAATCTATTTATAGACCCTTTTAATAATAAGCTTTTTGGAATATTTCTACACGAAATCTTTTACTTTACGCGCAAAAAATCACATTTTGTTGGGCTTATTGTTCAAAAGGCGTGGGGTTGCTTCCTAAATCCTTATAAAAAGCACCTTCAATAAAAGTATAGGTCTATAACTTATTGAGAATGAATAAATTTTGAGCTAAGAGAGACGCTTCACACTTTTACGTTCAATCAGTGTCGGCTCTAATTGCACAACCTGAGCTTCGTCAGACTTATCATCCAATTTACGCAACAATGTCTCTACAGCAGCTTGTCCAAGACGGTACTTAGGCTGATGAATAGTGGTGAGGGATGGCGACATAAACTTAGCGATGTGGATATCGTCATAACCAATGATAGAAAGCTGCTCAGGTACTTGAATACCCAACTCATTTGCCGCGTTAATTGCGCCCATGGCCATCATGTCGTTGGAAACAAAAATAGAACTTGGTAACGGACCACGTTCCGCCATTTTTTTGAAGGCTTGATAACCACCTTCGCATTCAAAGTCCGATTCAACAATCCAGTTGGCGTTGAACTCAAGCTCTGCTTCGATCATCGCGCGTTTGTAGCCTTCGTAACGCATTTGCGCTTGATGCTTAATTAATGGTCCAGTGATACAACCAATCTCTTTGTGACCACAATCGATAAGGTATTTGGCTGCCAAGTAACCACCACGAAGTGAGTTATCTTGGATCTTATCGCTTGTGAACAGCATTGGTCCCCAATCCATCACTACAACTGGAATATCAGGGTAACGTTCAAATACATCAATGCGCTCCCCTTCTAACGATGAACACATTAGAATCAGACCATCAACTCGCTTTTGTAGCAACGTATTGATGGAATCACGCATGCGTTCGTTATCGCCTTCAGTGTTACACAGGATCAGGCTATAGCCTTTATGGTAGCAACTGCGCTCAACACCTTTTACGACTTCACCGAAAAATGGGTTGGTTGAGGTAGTCACCAGCATACCAATGGTTTTGGTGCGATTGACTTTGAGGCTACGCGCCAAAGCTGAAGGCGCGTAGTAATTGAGCTCTTTGGCAGCGTTGTTGACTCGTTCCGAGATCTCTTCGCTGACAAAGCGAGTTTTGTTAATAACATGGCTCACAGTTGAGGTGGAAACCCCTGCCAGTTTTGCGATGTCTTTCATCGTTGCCATGTTATTACTCCTTAATTAGTTTTTAACCAGAAACTCCTCAACCTCTTTTCGGGTTGGAATGGAGGTTTGCGCGCCAAAGCGAGTTACTGAGATCGCTGCTGCTGCGTGGGCAAACTTAATCGCTGATTCTAAAGGTAAGTCTTCCAATAAACCAGTGACTAATGCCCCATTAAACGTATCGCCCGCCGCTGTGGTATCTGTTGCTTCTACGCGGAAACCAGGAATGATTTCACCGCGGCCGTTTTGACTCAACCACACCCCTTTCGCACCGAGCGTGATCATGACGATTTCAATGCCTTTCGAATGCAGGATGTTTGCCGCTTCTTGTGCGCTGTCATCGTCCGTTACCGTCACACCTGTTAGTACTTCCGCTTCCGTTTCATTTGGTGTGATGACATCAATGCAAGACAGTAACTCATCAGACAATTCACGCGCTGGCGCTGGGTTCAGAATGACGTTGGTTTTGGCATCTTTCGCGATTCGCGCAGCTTTCTCGATGCCGCACATTGGCGTTTCTAGTTGCATCAACAAGTAATCAGCCTGACGAATGCGCTCTAGATCTGGCTCAATCGCCTCTGCAGTCAGCTTGGCGTTGGCTTCTGCGGAGATACAAATGCTGTTCTCGCCGCTGTCCGCCACTTGAATCATGGCAATGCCCGTTGGGCAGTTCGGCTGCATTTTCACGCCTGCAATATCGATGCCATCCATTTTGAAGTTCTCACGAATGTTGATGCCGAATGAATCATCACCCACACACGCAATAAAACCGATATCTGCGTTTAATCGAGCTGCCGCAACAGCTTGGTTGGCACCCTTGCCACCTGGGATAACTTGATAGTTGCGACCATGCAGCGTCTCGCCTGGACGAGGGAAAGAAGGCACTTGAAGAACATGGTCAGCGTTTACACTACCTAACACCACTAACTTATTCATACGGTTATCCTCGGTTCTGAATGAACCCTTTATATTTGAACAGGAGTAATAGGTTTACGCTCTTTGAAAAAACGTAAGCGTATTACGATTCAAATAGATTCAGTTTTCTAACGTACCATTTTGTTGTTTGGAATGACCCAACACATTCATTGGGTCACTCCATTATCTTCAACAAAGAAGAATCACTGAGTTGGGAGTTAAACTTACTTAGTCACGACTTTAAGCGGAACAGGAATGTACTCCTCAACCTTCTCACCTTTCAATACTTTGTCGGCCGTTTCTACACCCAAAGCACCAATAAGATCTGGCTGCTGCGCGATAGTTGCTGCTAGCTTGCCACGGTTAACTGCTGCAATGCCGTCGTCAGTGCCGTCGAAGCCAACGATGAGTACATCTTTACCAGACGCTTGAACTGCGCGAAGCGCACCCAGTGCCATCTCATCGTTCTGAGCAAATACTGCTTGAACGTCAGGGTTCGCTGCAAGCAAGTTTTCCATTACGTTCAGACCTTTAGTACGGTCAAAATCAGCAGGTTGGCTTGCTAGTAGCTCCATGTTGCTGCCCTTCACTGCTGTCATGAAGCCTTCACCACGCTCACGCGCCGCAGACGTACCGGCAATACCTTCTAGCTGGATAACTTTCGCTTTCTCACCTACTTTTTCCATGATGTAGTGACCAGCCATTTCGCCACCAACTACGTTGTCAGAAGCGATGTGGCTCACTACGTCACCACGGCTTGCACCACGGTCTAGTGTCAACACAGGGATCTTAGAACGGTTCGCCATACGAATTGCGTTTGACACAGCGTCTGAATCTGTTGGGTTAATCAGAATCGCTTTTACGCCACGAATCGTTAGGTCTTCGATGTTTGACAGTTCTTTACTCGGGTCATTTTGCGAGTCCAGTACAATCAAGTCGTATCCCAGTTCTTTCGCTTTCGCTTCTGCACCGTCTTTCATCGTTACGAAGAACGGGTTATTCAATGTAGAAACTACAATCGCCATTGTATCTTGAGCGTGCGCCGCTACCGATACGGTTGAAGAAAGAAGTGCAGCAGAGATAAGAGTTGCGAGTTTTTTCATCGTTCTAGTCCTTTGTGTAGGGTGAGCCAGCACACGTCCTCTGGCTCGGTTTGTATTCAGGATGTAATGGAGCTCTTTATTTTAAATATCAATTACTTGTTTTTGTTGTCTACCAGTACTGCTAGCAAGATAACCACTGCTTTCGCAATCATTTGGTAGTAAGAAGAAACATCGAGTAGGTTCAGCGCGTTGTTTAGGAAGCCGATGATCAGAGCACCAATCAATGTTCCCATTATGCGACCTTTACCACCCATCAAGCTGGTACCGCCAAGAACAACCGCTGCGATAGCGTCTAGCTCGTAGCCCATACCCGCTGTTGGTTGTGCCGAAGACAGACGAGACGTCACGATAATGCCAGCAAGCGCTGCCAACATACCGCAGATGGCGTATACACCAATTTTTACACGGTCAACGTTGATACCAGAAAGGCGCGTTGCTGATTCGTTGCCGCCAAGTGCGTACACATAGCGACCAAAACGAGTGTGGTTCAGTAGGTACCAAGCTGCCGCAAAGACAATCACCATCAACCAAACTGGAACCGGGATACCAAGTGCGTAACCTGTGCCAAACCATGCAAATGCATCTGCTGTGTCAGTAAAGCCCGTAGAGATAGGACGACCGTCGGTGTAAACCATGGTTACGCCGCGTAGTAACGTCATGGTAACCAGTGTTGCGATAAAGGCTTGAACCTTACCTTTGGCAATGATGATACCGCTGATCGCCCCCAAAGCAGCACCAGCGAACAATGCAGTCGGAACTGCGATAAGCACAGGCACTTCTAATGCAATCATGCTCGCGGCAAACGCACCACATAGTGCGAGTACAGAACCTACGCTTAGGTCGATGCCTGCGGTCAGGATAACCAACGTCATACCTACCGCGATGATTGCGTTAACTGAGGTTTGACGAAGGATATTAAGAATATTGTCTACCGTAAAAAAGTTCGGGTTCAAAAATGACACGACAACAATCAAAAATAACAGTGCAATCAGTGACTTTTGTTCAATCAGCCACTCTTTAGTGAACAGCTTCTTGCTGCCCGTTTCGTTTGGTTTGCTCATGGTATTAGTACTCATGCTGCTTCCTCATTGATCTTCTTGCCTACGGCACAAGCGAGTAGTGTTTCTTGGTCGGCGTCTTTCGCTTCAAATTCGCCCGTGATTCGACCTTCGTGCATCACCATGATGCGGTCACTCATGCCTAGCACTTCAGGCATCTCAGAAGAAACCAAGATGATGCTCATGCCATCGGCTTTAAATTTGTTGATTAGCTGGTAGATTTCTTTCTTCGCACCCACGTCGACGCCGCGAGTTGGCTCATCCAGAATCAGAACTTTGGGTTTGGTCATCAGCCCTTTTGCGATTGCCACTTTCTGCTGGTTACCACCAGACAGGTTGCCAATGATTTGGTCTCGGGTTGGCGTTTTGATGTTGAACAGTTTGATGAAGTCTTCTACCGCCACGACTTCTTCGCCATGTTGGATTTGGAAGCCTTTGGTAAGTTTATCCAATGCACACAGAGACATGTTCTCCTTCACGGATAAGCCAAGCACCAAGCCATCGCCTTTACGGTCTTCAGAGATGTAAGCAATACCATTCGCCAAGCCATCTTGTGGGCTAACCGGGTTAATGGTCTTATTGTCTAAGTTGATGACGCCACGCTCACTTGGTAGCGCGCCGTAAATCACCTTCATCAACTCTGTACGCCCCGCGCCCATCAAGCCTGACACACCAAGGATTTCACCACGTTGAAGCGTGAAGCTAATGTCATGAACACCCGAGCCCGTCAAACCAATCACTTCAAGACAAACATCACCATGCGTCACATCGATACGCGGGTATTGCTCTTCCAACTTACGACCAACCATCATTTCGATGAGTCCATCTTCGTTGGTGTCTTTAACTTGGCATTCGCCAATGAACTTGCCGTCACGTAACACAGTAATGTCATCACAGATTTCGAAGATTTCTTTCAGACGGTGTGAGATGTAAACGATGCCGCAACCTTGGTCGCGAAGTTCGTTAATCACTTTAAACAGCGATTCCGTCTCTTTGTCGGTCAACGCATCCGTTGGTTCATCCATGATGATGACTTTGGATTCGAAAGACAGCGCTTTGGCAATCTCCACCATTTGCTGCTCACCAAGACTTAAATCACCAAGCAATGTTTTTGAAGAGTGCTTTACGTTAAGGCGTTGAAGCAACTTATCTGCTTCTTCGTACATTCTGCTCCACTGAATACGTCCCATCGTGCCGGTAAATTCACGACCTAAATAGATGTTTTCAGCAATCGTCAGCTCAGGGATCAAGTTCAATTCTTGGTGAATGATACTGATGCCCGCTTCTTGAGAATCACGCGGACCTTTAAACGCCGCTGGCTGACCTTGATATTTGATGCTTCCTGCATCCATGTGGTAGATGCCTGTAAGCACTTTCATCAAGGTCGACTTACCTGCCCCGTTCTCGCCCATCAGCGCCATCACTCGACCCGGGTATACATTAAGGCTGGCTTTATCCAACGCCTTAACACCCGGGAAGGCTTTCTCAATGTCGCTTAGTTGTAGAATGGCTTGAGTCATAATTTGTCCTCAATTAGTTGTGGCTTAAAACACCACGCCAGCTTGGAAAATCACGTTCGCATACGGTGTGCACTCGCCTGTTCTAACAACAGCGCGGCTTTGTTCTGTACGAACTTTAAAATCTTCATGCGATACATAGTTAATCGCGATTTGCTTACCTGTTTGCTCACTCTCTTTGGTTAGTTCAGAGATCAGCGCATCGTGGTGAACTGGGCTAACTGTTGCGAATTCTTCAGCAATGATGACCCCTTCAATTTGGGACTCAGACAGAATCACGCGAACGGTATCAAGGAAACCAGGTACGCCATGAGTCAACGCTAAATCAATACGTTGTACATGATCAGGAATTGGCAAGCCCGCGTCACAAATGGTGATTTCGTCGGTATGACCCAGCGTCGCCACCAAGTAAGAAATTTCTGAGTTAATTAGGGTACTTTTTTTCATCTCATCGACCTTTCGGTTACACGTTCATACAACTGTGAGTGTCTCTCTTGGACTAATTTCTATATTGACAAAACACTCATCGAAACGTTTCGATGCAATAATAGAACGCCAAGGAGAATTGACCAGTCGCAGATCGATAAGGTGTGAGAATGATCCGTAATTGAGTGCTAACTGATTAAAAAAAAGATATTGAGGTCACACTTCGCCATCGAAACGTTTCGATGACATCTATTGAACGGGAGAGAGACTTCCATTCAATCGGTATTAATCTGAATTCATAAGTCGGACGAATGAGTTGAAGATCTTTTCGCTGGAATAAATCTGTTCAATTTATGAGACGGTGACACCTGTGAACATGAAAAAACCTCACACAGCATCACAAATATCGGAAACCTGACTGACTTTCGAAAAACACACACTTACAATTTCCTCGAATACAAGGAAAGTATCATCATCCGTTCGATACCTCAGGTAGGCACCAATAGGTAATACTCTCAGGTTAGAAGCGTTTGTAGGGACACAAACGGAAAGTAAGAAATACATGAAATTAAGCAACAGAGTCGTTTTGCTTGTCGCCCCTGTCATTCTAATTAGCGCACTGGTGTCGAGTTACATCATCTATAGCATTCAAAAAGTCACGCTAATCAAAAGGGAAGACAGCTATATCCAGCTGCAAATGGAAAAGCTCGCTGGACAGTTTCGCCAAGCCAACATTTTTCTCAACAGTTATGCCTATACCTTGGGTAAAAGCGAGGTACTGCAAGATTATTTTGTAAATCATGATAACCGCTATCGTGAGAGGCAACTGTTCAAACGTTTAGATGAAACCATAGAGGTGCTCAGCCACGGGTACCGAGGGGATGCCAACATGGCGATCCTCGATGGTAGACAAGACCTTCTCTACTACACCGAAAATCAATATTACGAATCAAATGGTCGAGTGGACCCTAAGATCCTTGAGTATGTCGACAAAAGCTATAAAGCCAATGGGGATGTCAGCCATACCGGTTTTATTTACAACAGCAGCGGGCAAAGCATTCTATTGCAATATGAGTTGTTTGATAAACGTACCGGAGAACCCCCGTTAAGCTTTGACCCACAAAACGTTTTCTTTGTTATCGTGTCTGTGTCACTCGAAGCGTTCAATGACATCAAACATGAGATCGAATTTGATACGCACAGCGTGATTACCTTTTCTGACAAGCCGATTATCTTAGATATTCCCCTCGCCCAGACGATTGAACTTCTACCCCATTTCTATGCCATTTTATCGCCAGCAGAATATCTGATGTGGAATAAGGTCGATAAGGTCTGGCTAGAACTGGCATTGTCGTTTGGCATTGCCTCGTTTTGTACCATCACATTAATTGTCTTGGTGCTGTATCGTTACGTACTTAGCCCGGTATCCCACTTAGACAAACAGCTTAGAGAAATTGAGTCCAACAAGCGTGCTAACATTGAAAAACTAGACACTGATGACGAGATTGGACGCCTTTCTTCTCGCTTCTTTGATATGTATGAAGAGCTGAACAACGTCTACCACAAGACCAAGCGTTTGGCAGAAACCGACCACTTAACTCAACTTGCTAATCGTCATCGCTTCCATGAACTTGCAAGCCGTGAACTGGCGGATCCTTCAGATCAGCTTTGGGTAATTTATATTGACCTAGATAACTTCAAATACGTCAACGACAAATACGGTCACGAACTGGGCGATAAGTTGCTGCAAGTCTTCTCCAGACACATCAAAAATGCGTGTCAGAAGTTCACTCAACAATACAATAGCCCATGTTTCGGTGCGCGTTTGTCCGGTGATGAGTTCGCAATCTTACTCAGTTCTAATCAAGAGAATAGCGACATACCCGATCTGTTTGCCGCGGAGTTGCTAAAGCCAATTAACAACTTAACTCAGTCAGCGAAAAACTCATTTCCAGTAACAGCCAGCGTGGGTATCGCTCAATACCCAACAGACGGTGGTGATATCGCCAAGCTCTTATCGAGTGCAGACGCAGCAATGTACCAAGCTAAGCGTGCTGGTAAAAACCAATACGCTTACTATTCTGCAGCACTCAATATCGAGGCTCAACGTCGTAGCCAAATTGAACGCGCATTGCGCAAAGCTAACGTTGAAGAAGAGTTTCATCTTGTTTTCCAACCATACATGAACAGTAATGCCAACGAGATAGAAGGCTTGGAAGTCCTATTACGTTGGGAAGCTGAAGGGATCGGTTCAGTACCACCAAAAGAGTTCATTCCTATTGCTGAACAAACCGGTTTGTTCGAAAAGATTGACCGCTGGGTATTCGCGAATGCCATGGCGGAATACCACCAGCTCAAAAATATCTTTGGGAAAGACATTATTTTGTCCATCAACTTATCGTCTGCAGAACTGAACTCACTGTCTATGGCGGAATTCATCCATGATAAAGCATCACAAAATGGTGTTCCTGCGCATTGTATTGAGCTAGAAATTACCGAAACTTTTGCGTCTGATAAACAAGGTACAGCCCTACTCGATGAGCTATCGAGACTAGGTTACAAACTGGCAATAGACGACTTTGGTTCTGGTTATACTTCTTTGACGCAGTTAGTGCAGTACCCGGTACAGAAAATCAAATTTGACCGAGAGTTTTTGTTAACCCTGATGAACACCGATAATGGGCATGTCATCAAACCAATTATAGAACTGTGTCATGCACAGAATAAGACCGTTACGGCTGAGGGCATTGAGCATAACGTGATGCACGAGTGGCTTTCTTCTTACCGCTGCGACTTTATGCAGGGCTATTTGTTTGGTAAGCCAATGAACAAAGAGCAACTCGATCATTGGTGGAAATCTGCAAACGATCAGCCGTTCAAGAGCACGCACATCGCTTAGTGGGTGAAGCGAATCTTCAAGAAAAAAGCAGCATTCTAAGTGCTGCTTTTTCGTCTTATTACGGCTTGCAAAAGTTTGCCGAACCTATTTTCAATTACATGCGTTTCAGCATATTCAGAGTAATGTTTGCAGAATTGTCTGCAGTTGCCTTCTTCAGGTCTGAGTAAACAACATCTGCTGAGCCATCCGCTTTATCAGAGATCGTGCGAATCACTACGTAAGGTACATTGAAAGCGTCTGCGACTTGACCTAGCGCTGCGCCTTCCATTTCTACCGCCATCGCGTTGTATTCTTGGTAAATGCTGGTTACCTTCACTTTGCTCGCAATGAACTGGTCACCTGATGCGATAATGCCTCGATAAACACTCTCTTTCCCAAGTGTGTCAACGGCGGCATCGAATGCATACTTTTGCAGTGTTTTATCGGCGTAGAAGTAACGCTCTTCATAATCAGGCAGCAAGCCTTTCGGCATGTTAAATGCGGTTAGGTCCACATCGTGTTGCACCAAACGCGTAGAGACGACCACGTCTAGCGGATCCAATTTCGGATCACTTGCGCCCGCAATACCTGTAAAAATAAGTTGGTCAACACCGAAAGATTCAATCAGAAGGGTTGTCGTCATCGCTGCATTGACTTTACCAACACCCGATTGAGTCACAACGACCGTTTTTCCCTCTAACTCACCCATATAAAAGCGATGGCTACCGATTTTCTTTACTTGTTGATTTTGGATTTTTGGTAATAGCGCTTCAACTTCAACATCCATCGCACCAACGATACCGATGGTAGAACCTGCAACGGAAGGAAGTGAGTACGCAGCAAGCATGAGAGCAAGAGATTTCTTCAACATGGGAGTCCTGAAATGTAATACATGTCACCAAAGTGTGACGCGACGCAGATTATACAACACATCCCAAACCGAGCAATCGTTTGCATTGGTCAATGCATACTGATTGGCTAAGAAATTCTCAATTAATGAGAAAGACTTAGCCATTTTTGGTTTTCATTGAAGAAGCGACACGCTCTTTTGCGCTAACGGTTGGCATAAAATAGTCACACGCTGGACGTTTTGCATCAGTTGGATTCCCCCATGCACCGCAAATATCTGCGCTACCTTTTTGACGAGTAAACTGGCGGCATTGCCCGCATCGATAGTTCATCACTCTTCCTTGAGTTCGTTGATCTGATTAAGCCTGTTAAGCGAAGTCTCACTTTGAGTCGAGGGCTTTTTCTACCGCTGCTTTCGCGTGGATTTCAGTTGTGTCATAAAGCTTGACGTCAGTGTGCTGAGATTCAACTAACATCGCGATTTCAGTACAACCCAGAATGACTGCTTCAGCCCCCTGTTCCACGAGTTTCTCAATAATGGTGAGGTAGTGTTGGCGCGAATCATCACGCACTTCGCCTTTACACAATTCGTTGTAGATAACGTCATGAACAATCGTCTGGTCATCTGAACTGGGTACGACGACATCAACACCAAATTTATCGATAAGTCGCTGCTTATAGAAGTCTTGTTCCATGGTAAAACGCGTACCAAGTAAACCAACCTTCTTAATGCCATCCACCACCAGCTGCTCTGCGGTCGCATCGGCAATATGAACAAGCGGTACATTAACAGCCTGCTGAATTTGGCCTGCGACTTTGTGCATCGTGTTTGTACAAATCAAAATAAAATCTGCACCGCCCGCTTCCACTGATTTTGCTGCCTGCGCGAGAATGATTGCAGTATCATCCCAACGGCCTTGGTGTTGCAGCGTTTCAATTTCGGCGAAATCGACGCTGTACAAGCAGACTTTACCTGAATGCAAACCACCTAAGCGCGCTTTCACTTCTCGGTTAATAATTTGGTAATAGTTTGCGGTAGACTCCCATGACATGCCACCAATCAGACCTATCGTTTTCATTTTCTTCCTTGTATATTTAGCTTTTGTTCAACTTTTACAGAAACTAGCATAACTTACTGAAAGAAAGGTTTATTTTTGATCAATGTTTTATACCCAAGTAACCTCGAGATGCTAGGTTCAGCGAGAATGACTTGGTTTGTAGACGCGGCGACGATTTAAAGATCTAGTCACTCTAAATCAAGAATCG
>NZ_JAKRGG010000052.1:0-22074 GCF_022347645.1 Vibrio sp. MMH1-50 | reverse complement strand
GGCTATTACGCTACGTTGTTTTCCTTGCTTGCTTTCGGTAAAAACAGAGAATCAATGACAACGCTCTGAATCCTGCATCTTGAAGTCACTTGGGTATATTGTGTAAAAGTAAGTAAATAAGAGAGTGAAATAAGGCGAGTTGTTTGACTCCTATCGGAATGCGTTTTAGTTTTCGGCTTAATCAATCTTTGTCATGAATAGGTTTAGATAGCCAGTATGGACTCAATTACTCAAGCAGCATTAGGGGCAACGGTTGCAGGTGCAATAGCCGGCAAACGCTGCAATGCGAAAGTGTTATTAACGGGCGCAGCGCTCGGAACCTTGCCTGACCTAGATGTGATCCTTGATTATGGTGATGCAGTCCAAAATACGATTAAGCACCGTGGATTCTCTCACTCTTTACTTGTTTTACCTCCTTTCGCGTTGCTGATTTCTTGGCTGTACTGTCGATGGAAACCAGACACATTTTGGACGTTGTCTCGAGTATTTTTTCTGACTGTGAGTGTTTTGGTTACGCACACTTTATTGGATGCGATGACAACCTACGGCACCCAGTTAATATGGCCTTTTGAGGGCTATTTTGAGCTACGAAACGTCTTCATCATTGATCCGCTTTACACCTTACCTCTACTGGTCGCAATTGGTGTCGCTCTGTTTTCTAAATCGCGTGGTGGACAGTGGTGCCAAACGGTTGTGCTGATCTCGACACTTTATCTGGGGTGGGGTTACGCTTCACAGCAGATCATTGCTTCCCGAGTGGAGCAAAACTTAATGACGCAGAGCCTACCAAATCAACAGGTGCTGATTACACCGACACCATTTAATACTCTGCTTTGGCGTGTGGTCGTGATGGATGATGGTAAATATTGGGAAGGATTGGCATCAGTTTTCGACAATAGCGAACGCATTGATTTTGTCTCACATCCTCTAGGCAGTTGGCCACTAGAGGACAAACCGGATACGTTAAAAGGGCTTCAGGCGTTTTCACACAACTACCTTAACTACCGTGTAGAGAATAATGCATTGATTGTGACTGATTTACGATTAGGTATGTCTAACAACCTTTCCTTTGAGTTTGTTTTCGCCGAGAAGAGCCAAAGCGGGGAATGGCAGTTGTTGGAATCGACACAACGTTACCCAAGTGAGCGAAGCTTAGATCTGTTAGGGCAGCTGTGGGAAAGGCTGAAAGGCGATCAAACCATTGATGCGAATTTACAACGTATGGAGCTGAACGCACGTTCTTAGTTGGCGAGTAAAAGAGCTCCCCAACTCGCTCGTCCCTCACTGTGAGGATGACGACGTTAGAATTGCTAACGCAACATAATGTCATTCCCAAAAGCGACGAAAGGGCGCAGTCAGGAATGTCTATGGAACACTGAGTTACAGCAAGTGCCGAACCAGATACAGAAAAGCCGGATGTGATGTCCGGCTTTTTGCTATTTACTTCAGGTTCGCAACTTAAGCTGCTAGTACAGGCACACCACTGTGAAACTTAAAATCGTCGTCTGGAGTTGAAATCAGCTCGGCTTCGATACGACCAAACTCTGCCACACGCTCGCTAATATCTTTACCCGCGATTTGCTCTGCCAGAATCAAATAATCCTGATAATGACGCGCCTCTGAACGCAGCAGAGAAACATAGAACTTGGCAATATCTTCATCCATATGCGGAGCCAGTTTAGCGAAACGCTCACACGAACGCGCTTCGATGTAAGCACCGATGATGAGCTTATCAATCAAGGTTTCTGGTTCATGCGTTTTCATGTGTGAAATTAAGGTTTTTGCGTAGCGGCTTGCTGGAATGTTCTGGTACTCAATGCCACGGCTTTCCATGATTTCGAGCACTTGGTAGAAGTGGTGCAACTCTTCTTTGATCAGCAGAACCATCTTATCGATCAGATCCTGACTGTATGGTGAATCAGACTTAGCGATGATGGCTTTAGAAATATTGCTCTTACCTTTTAGTGTCTCTAATGACCCCGTTTTGCGGTAAGCGAAATCTTCGTAGGGTTTAAACCAGTCGAGCAGGGCGTGTGAACTTGCTTTGTCTACGGCGTATTTACGGATCAAGAACATCGCAGACTGACCCGCTTTCAGCTCACACAGTAGATGGTCTAATAAAATGGTTTGAAGGTTTTCCGGCTTCTTTGCTTCTTCAACCCACTCATCTGGGGTGCTGCACTGCAAGAATTGATTAATTGGAGCAAGAAGATCCTGATAGGCGTCGAGATTCATCATTTTAATTTTTAGCACTTTACATTCAAATTTGGGTTATCCAGCCTGTGTCATTTTCAGAGTAATAAGACACAAAAAAGGCTGCAAACGCAGCCTTTAATCGGATAGGGCGGAAAGTTTGTGGAGAGTTTACCACTTTTTCTTTTCACCGAAGAGCGCATCCATATCGCTGTCACGCTCTTTATCGGCAATTTGCTGCATTTCTGCGTCGTTCTTGTCCTGGCGTTTCTTATCAAGATCACCAAGCATTTCTTCAAGCTTTTGTTTTGCTTGAACTGAGTAAGCATCATTTTTTGTGCTCAGAGCATCAATACCTTTGCGAAGCAATTGCAGAGCGGTACCAGGCTGACCACGAGCAATCGAATCGTTTGCACGCTTAATGACGTTTTCGATGTTAATACGAATCTGCATGGTTTCCAGACGTGCGTTTTCAGTCACATAAGTTTGTGTATCGAGTCGACCTTTGTTGTGCTCGTTACGAACGGTGTCACGCAGGCGTTTTACCAGTTTCAGCATCAAGATAGCTTGCTTGTCGCTGCTTGGCATTTTAAACGTCGTGCTTTCGCCGCTTTGATTGCTCTCATTCAGTTGGGCAATCTGCTGTTTCATGTTCTCGACGCGCTGAACAAGTTGTTTGTTCTTCGGATCGAGGTCACGCATGCTTTCAAGCGCATCAAGAATGCGATTATTAAGACATAACAGTAAGTCCTTGCTGAAAGGAATATGATGAGCGTGTCCAATCAGCTCTTCTGTACCGTCAATCAGTGCCACGTAGCGAGCAGACTCTTGTCTTTTCGCTGTCTCTACTTTGACCTTGTACTGCAACATGATGTTATAGCCAAGGATCAGTACCAGTAGGATGACTACCAAAGCGATTATTAAACCAGTATTCATATCTTTGCGTCTGCTTTTTTACTTTTGTATGGCTAGCGTTCAAGAATACATGAATCTTATCTTTCTCGGCACCCTATTTGTTTGATTATTTTGCCCCAAACACGTTTTCCGACGTAAATAAGCATGGAATGCGGTGAGCTATAAGAAAAAGCGAATTTTTAAAATTCAACTCTATGCATATTTAATCAAGGAGTTCGATTCGCTATGAGTTTGAGCTATAAGTTAGAAATTACTGTTCATTTAGTTGCTAACACGTTATAACTAATCATTATATCTACTCGGGCGAGTAGACAAGATAAGTATGACGTTATTATCTCAATCAATGAGTAAGGGATTACGATGAAGCTGCAACAACTGAAGTACATTGTTGAGGTTGTGAACCATAATCTGAATGTTTCTGCGACGGCAGAGAGCCTATATACCTCTCAGCCTGGTATCAGTAAGCAAGTTCGTTTGCTGGAAGATGAATTGGGTATTCAGATCTTTGAACGAAGTGGTAAACACTTAACGCAGGTGACACCCGCTGGTGAAGAAATCGTGCGAATTTCTCAAGAGATTCTGGCGCGAGTTGAAAGCATTAAGGCGGTTGCTGGTGAACATACTCACCCTGAAATGGGTACGTTGAACATTTCTACCACTCACACCCAAGCACGTTACGCACTTCCTGACGTGATCAAAGGCTTTACGGCACGTTACCCGAAAGTGTCGTTGCACATGCACCAAGGTACGCCTTCGCAAATGTCTGAAGCGATTGCGAAAGGTACGGCCAATTTCGCGATTGCGACAGAAGCTCTTCACCTTTACCAAGATGCCATTATGCTGCCTTGTTACCACTGGAATCGTTCGATCGTGGTACCAAAAGAACATCCATTGGCGAAGAAAGACACGGTAACCATTCACGATTTAGCAGCTTACCCATTGGTGACTTACGTGTTCGGCTTTACTGGTCGCTCTGAACTGGATACGGCATTTAACCGCGAAGGTTTGACGCCGCGCGTTGTGTTCACTGCGACAGATGCTGACGTGATTAAAACTTACGTTCGTATGGGCATTGGAGTCGGTGTGATTGCAAGTATGGCGGTTGATGAAGACCAAGACAGCGATTTGGTTGCGATTGATGCAAGCCACTTGTTTGGTGCGAGTACGACAAGCATCGGTTTCCGTCGCGGTACCTTCCTGCGTTCTTACATGTTCGACTTTATGGAGCGTTTTGCACCACACTTGACTCGTCCGGTAGTTGAACAAGCGATTTCTCTGAAATCGAACTCGGAAATTGAAGAGATGTTTAAAGACATCGAGCTTCCGGTTAGATAACACTTCATTGATGTTTCGATTCCCTCTACAATGCGCTCGTTGTAGGGGGAGCTATGAAAACGCAATTTCAATTTATTAATGACTGCTTAATCGAAAACCAATCTTTGTGGCGATTCGAGCCATTTAAAAGCAGCGTTCACGTATCGTTACCTTGGCAAGAGCAACACCCTCAGTTGTGCCAATGGTTAGCGTCTCTTAGTCCCTCTCAAATCGAAGAATATAAAGCGGAACCAGAACTTGCGCTAAAAGCACTCAGTCCGTTTTTGCCTGAACTTGAACAACTCGCAGAACTTACTTTTTTAGAGCCACTAGATTTAAAGGGTTTGGAACTTGTCCGTGGTTTAGATAACGGCATCCCCGGTCGTAAGTTAGAGCAAATTAGCTCGATGGGCGAAGCGGCGATTCAACATCATCACGGTGAAGAATGGCTAGAGTGGTGTTCAGGTAAAGGGTATTTGGGACGAATCCTGACAACGCAAACCGATCAACCTGTTACTAGTTTTGAATACCAGCAAGCGCTGTGTGATTCGGGGCAACAAGCAGCGAATGAACACCATTGGAAGATGACGTTTATTCAAGGTGATGCGTTCGATAGCAAAGCGAGAGCGGTGTTTAAACCGACGCAACACGCGGTAGCACTTCATGCTTGTGGTGATCTCCATGTTCGCTTAATGCAGTATGGAAGCGAGAATGGGATTGCTGCGATGACAATCTCACCTTGTTGTTACCATCTGATTCAGTCTGAGCAGTATCAGCCGATGTCGACGCAGGGCAGGGCTTCTTCTCTCTCATTGTCTAAGCAAGAACTGCGTATTCCGTTACAACAAACAGTAACGGGCGGAGAACGTGTGCGACGTCATCGTCAGCAGGAAATGGTGTTTCGTCTTGGGTTTGATTTGATTACACGACAAGCGTTGGGCATGGAAGAGTACCAACCAGTTCCAAGTGTGCGTAAGTCGCAATTAAGTGAAGGATTTGAATCTTTGTGTCGTTGGGCAGCGGACCAGAAAGGCATCGATCTCTCTGACCAAATCGAATTCGAACATTTCGAAAAGTTAGGCGAGAAGCGCTTTTGGCAAATGGAGCGTTTGAGCTTGGTTCAGTTGATGTTTCAACGACCGTTGGAGATTTGGCTTGCTTTGGACAAAGTACTTTATCTTGAAGAACGTGGTTATCGTGTTAGATTGGCAGAGTTTTGCGCTAAATCAGTCACACCTCGAAACATTTTAATTTGTGCTTATAAGGTTTAGTTATTTTTTATAATTAAATGCTCTATGCAAAAAAGCCCACTTTAATGTGGGCTTTTGTAAACAAAACGTGACAATTTGTGCGTTATTTTGTCATTAGTTGAACATTGCGATAGCTTGCGCTGGTTCAACGTATTCTAGGTCAAAGCTCTCAGCAACTTCTTTGCAAGTCACTTTACCGTGGATAACGTTTAGACCTTCAAGGAAACCTTTGTCTTCAAGAAGCGCTTCACGGTAGCCTTTGTTTGCTAGCTTCACGATGTATGGAAGCGTTGCGTTATTCAGTGCGAATGTTGAAGTACGAGCAACTGCACCTGGCATGTTTGCTACACAGTAGTGAACAACTTCGTCAACGATGTAAGTTGGGTCTGCGTGTGTTGTTGCGTGAGAAGTTTCGAAACAACCACCTTGGTCGATGGCTACGTCAACAACCGCCGCACCTGGCTTCATCTTAGCGATGTGCTCTTTTGTTACCAGTTTCGGTGCTGCTGCACCAGGGATTAGAACCGCGCCGATCACTAGGTCTGCTTCTAGAACATGCTTCTCGATAGCGTCTTCAGTAGAATAAACCACTTTAGCGCGACCTTGGAATTCTTCGTCTAGTTTACGTAGAGTATCTACGTTACGGTCTAGGATAGTTACGTCTGCACGAAGACCAACAGCCATACGAGCTGCGTTCGCGCCAACTACACCGCCGCCAACGACAACAACTTTCGCAGGCTCAACACCAGGTACGCCACCTAGTAGTAGACCGCGACCGCCGTGCGATTTTTCCAACGTTTGCGCACCTGCTTGAATAGACATCCGACCTGCCACTTCTGACATTGGTGCTAACAGTGGCAAACGACCCATATTATCTGTTACAGTCTCATACGCTATACAGACAGCTTTGCTCTTGATTAGCTCTTCAGTTTGTGGAAAATCTGGTGCTAGGTGTAAATAAGTAAATAAAATCTGCCCTTCGCGGAGCATTGCTCTCTCGACAGCTTGGGGTTCTTTTACTTTTACAATCATATCTGCTTTCGCAAACACGTCTGTAGCAGTAGGAAGAATGGATGCGCCTACAGCGATGTAATCATCGTCTGAAAAACCAATGCCGGCACCTGCATTGGTCTCAACCAAAACTTGGTGACCATGTGAGATTAGCTCTCTCACGCTAGCTGGGATCATACCCACACGGTATTCGTGGTTCTTGATTTCCTTAGGTACGCCAATGATCATCCTGTGTCCTCTTTCTAAAATGGTTGTATTAACTGTTTGTAGGGTGTTATTGTCGAATTAATATCTAGTATAGATGTTGATTTGTAATATTTGGCACCAAATATTAAAAAGTTGTAGTATATTTTTTTGCAAGGAAGTAATAAGGTGGAATAAAAAATGGCAGACAACTATAAGAAGCCGTCCAAGGAACTAGACCGTATCGACCGCAACATTCTTAATGAACTGCAGAAAGACGGTCGTATTTCGAACGTTGAACTTTCAAAACGTGTAGGACTTTCTCCAACGCCGTGTTTGGAGCGTGTGCGTCGCTTAGAGCGTCAAGGTTACATCACAGGGTACACTGCGCTATTAAACCCGCAGTTCCTCGATGCATCACTATTGGTATTCGTAGAAATTACGTTGAACCGTGGTGCACCAGATGTGTTCGAGCAGTTTAACGCAGCTGTTCAAAAACTAGACGACATCCAAGAGTGTCATCTTGTATCAGGTGATTTCGACTATCTTCTAAAGACCCGTGTATCTGATATGGGTGCTTACCGTCGACTACTAGGCGATACGTTACTACGTCTTCCTGGCGTAAATGACACTCGTACGTACGTCGTTATGGAAGAAGTGAAGCAAACTAACCAGCTTGTGATTAAAACTCGTTAAATTCTTGCAAAGAAAGCGGTAAATGCTTCCGCTTTCTCCATAGAGTAATTGGGTTTTTCTCTTTGATATGGTTAAATCAATTTACCGAGCGGCTTTGTGCCGCTCGGAATGTTTTGCTTATTCCTAATTCATTTCCATATTCAAGTTGATTTATGTTCAAAGAGAACGCAAAGAAAGTCGAAACCATTATCAAAACCAGTGAAGAGCCTCAGTCTTCACGTCTAAATGGCTTCCAACGCTTAAAAGAGTGCTGCTTTATCGTTGGCGTTCTTAGCTCGGTATTGTTGGCCGTTGCACTATTTACCTTTAGCCCGGCTGATCCGTCTTGGTCCCAAACTGCTTGGGGGGGAGAGATCAATAACGCTGGTGGCTTGTTCGGCGCTTGGTTAGCCGACACGCTATTCTTTACCTTTGGTTCCCTTGCGTACCCACTGCCATTCCTGTTGACAGCAGGAGCATGGGTGATTTGCCGTAAGCGTTCTGAAGACGATCCTATCGACCTTATGTTGTGGGGTACTCGTCTACTTGGGTTAGTTATCCTCATTCTCACCAGTTGTGGTCTTGCTGATATTAACTTTGACGACATTTGGTATTTCTCATCTGGTGGTGTCGTTGGTGACGTACTAACCAGTCTATCCTTACCTACACTGAATGTGTTGGGTACAACGCTTGTGCTTCTTTTCCTATGGGGAGCCGGCTTTACTCTGTTTACCGGTATTTCTTGGCTGAAGATTGTCGAATGGTTAGGTGACCGTGCGCTTGGCTTAGTTGCTGCTGTTACTAATAAAGCTCGTGGTACTGAGCAAGAAACGCTAGAGCCTCAATTAGACGAGTTAGCTGAGGACCGAGTCGTGAGTAAGCGCGGTCAAGATGATCTTGAAGATGAACCTCTGCCGCACCTTACGGCTTATGATGTAGAAGAGCCGAAAGAAGAGGCGCCTGCACATGAATACCCGATCTACATGCCTCAATCTGCAGCGGAACAACCGAAACAGCAGTTTACGACACAACCTATAGCGCAGCCAACGCCTCAACCAGCGGTTGTGAATGCAGCACCACTACAATCTCAAGTTCAGCATCAGGCTCAAGAGCAAGCTCAATCTCAATCAGTTGAGCCTGTTCGAGCAGTGAACACAGACAACGTGGATCCGACGGTTGAGCGTACTAAGCAACTGAATGTCACCATTGAGGAGCTAGAAGCGGCAGCGCAACAAGCTGATGACTGGGCTGATGAAACGCCACAAGTTCAAGTATCACAAGCCCAAGAGCCAGTGGTTGCACCTATTGTGGCTCAGCCTGAAGCGCCACAGTCTGTTTCTCAAGAACCAACTCCACAGCAAGTTGATCATCAACAAGCGCTGCAAGAACCGTTTGTGGCACCTGAACCCGCGGTCTTTGAACAGGTCGAGAATGAGCCAAGCTACGATGAGTATGCTCAGTTTGAAGCAGATCAGGCTCAACAGCCCCAAGTTGTTCAAGAACAAGCATTGGTTCACGCGCCAATCGAACAGCCAACTACAGAGCAATCTTTACACGAAGAGCCTGTAATTAACGCTGCAGCTTTGGATAACATTGCAGAACAAACAGAGCCAAGTCAGCACATCGAGCCAACGATTTCGAACTTTGATGTCTTGGATGAAGAAGATGATTACCAAGCGCAGCAGCCTGTTCAGCAAGTTCAGCCTACACATATTGAGCCGCAACAACCTGCTTCTCAGCCTGTACAACCGCAGGCTATACAAGAACAACCTATGCAGCACCAAGCTGCGCCTCAGTCGGCAGCACCAGCGCCTCAAGATGTCGAGGTAGAAGAGGTTCAAGAAGGTGACCAAGATGTAGCGGCGTTCCAAAACTTGGTTTCGAGCGCTCAAGCGAAAGTGGCTGCTCAGCAAAACCCATTCTTGGTACAGCAAGAGCAAAACTTGCCAGTACCAGCAGAGCCATTGCCAACGCTAGAGTTGCTTTACCACCCAGAGAAACGCGACAACTTTATCGACCGTGACGCTTTGGAGGAGGTGGCTCGTTTGGTTGAAACCAAACTTGCAGATTACAAGATTAAAGCTGATGTAGTCGGTATTTACCCAGGTCCTGTTATTACTCGATTCGAGCTTGATTTGGCTCCGGGCGTAAAAGTGAGCCGTATTTCAGGTTTGTCTATGGACTTGGCTCGTGCATTGTCAGCAATGGCAGTACGTGTTGTCGAAGTTATTCCAGGCAAACCGTATGTGGGTCTAGAGTTGCCTAATATGAGCCGCCAAACCGTGTTCCTGTCTGATGTAATCAACAGTCCTCAATTTGAACAAGCAACCTCGCCGACAACAGTCGTTCTTGGTCAAGATATTGCTGGTGAAGCGGTTATTGCTGATATTGCGAAGATGCCTCACGTGTTAGTTGCGGGTACGACTGGTTCTGGTAAGTCGGTGGGTGTGAACGTCATGATCTTGAGTATGCTGTATAAAGCATCGCCTGAAGATCTGCGTTTCATCATGATCGACCCGAAAATGTTGGAACTCTCAATCTACGAAGGTATCCCTCATCTTCTTTCTGAAGTTGTAACGGACATGAAAGACGCGTCTAACGCGCTACGTTGGTGTGTAGGCGAGATGGAACGTCGTTATAAACTAATGTCGGCATTGGGCGTCCGTAATGTCAAAGGCTTCAACGAGAAGTTGAAGATGGCAGCAGAAGCGGGTCATCCAATTCATGACCCATTCTGGCAAGAAGGCGACAGCATGGACACTGAGCCACCGTTGCTAGAGAAACTGCCTTACATCGTTGTGGTTGTCGACGAATTTGCCGACCTAATGATGGTGGTAGGTAAGAAGGTTGAAGAACTGATTGCTCGTTTGGCACAGAAAGCGCGTGCGGCTGGTATTCACTTGATCCTTGCGACGCAACGCCCATCGGTTGACGTTATTACCGGTCTGATTAAAGCGAACATTCCAACGCGTGTGGCATTTACAGTATCTACTAAGACTGACTCGCGCACGATTCTTGACCAAGGCGGTGCAGAATCACTACTCGGTATGGGTGACATGCTTTATCTACCCCCGGGTTCAAGCCATACAATCCGTGTTCACGGTGCGTTTGCGTCGGATGATGATGTTCACGCTGTTGTGAACAACTGGAAAGCGCGTGGTAAGCCAAATTACATCGACGAAATCATCAGTGGTGACCAAGGTCCAGAAAGTCTGCTTCCGGGTGAACAGATGGAATCGGATGAAGAAGTGGACCCATTGTTCGATCAAGTCGTAGAGCATGTGGTTCAATCTCGTCGTGGGTCGGTTTCTGGCGTACAACGTCGATTCAAGATTGGTTACAACCGAGCGGCTCGAATTGTTGAGCAGCTTGAAGCGCAAGGCATCGTAAGTGCTCCGGGTCATAACGGTAACCGTGAAGTACTGGCTCCTGCGCCACCAAAAGATTAATGAACTTGTGTTACTCACCTCAGTCCAACTGAGGTGAGTGGTTCTAACAATAGGTATCTGAATGAACAAACTATTTTCAGCGAAACTTTTCTCTGCGCTTGTTTTAAGCTTTTCTCTCTTCTCTACTGCACATGCAGCGTCTCCTAAAGATGAATTAAACAAACGCCTGTCTATGAATGATGGCTTCAGTGCGGATTTCTCACAGCAAGTAATCAGCCCAGAAGGTGAAACAGTCATGGAAGGGGAAGGTACGGTTGAAATTGCTCGTCCAAGCCTGTTCCGCTGGAGCACGACATTCCCTGACGAAAACTTGCTGGTCTCTGATGGTAAAACATTGTGGTACTACAGCCCGTTCATCGAGCAAGTGAGTATCTACTGGCAAGAACAAGCAACAGAGCAAACGCCATTTGTTTTGTTAACACGTAACCGCGCAAGTGATTGGGATAACTACAAGATCTCCCAAAAGGGTGACCAGTTCACGCTTATTCCTACTGCGGTAGACTCCACACAGGGGCAATTTCAGATTAATATTGATGCCAAAGGTGTGGTGAAAGGCTTCAACGTGGTTGAACAAGACGGTCAGAAAGGCTTGTTCACCTTTAATAACGTGAAGCTTGGAAAACCAAAAGCAGACAGATTCACATTCACTATTCCTAATGGCGTGGAAGTGGATGACCAAAGGAATTAATTGGTAGTGAGCAATTACACATTAGATTTCTCGGGGGACGAAGATTTTCGTCCCCTTGCTGCTCGTATGAGACCGGAAACGATCGAACAGTACATCGGTCAGCAGCACATTTTAGGTCCCGGTAAGCCACTACGCCGTGCGCTAGAGGCTGGTCATATTCACTCTATGATCCTTTGGGGACCGCCAGGCACAGGTAAGACGACGTTGGCAGAAGTGGCAGCAAACTATGCCAATGCTGAAGTTGAGCGCGTGTCTGCCGTGACGTCTGGTGTGAAAGAAATCCGTGCAGCAATCGAGAAAGCGCGTGAGAATAAAATGGCGGGTCGCCGTACCATCTTGTTTGTGGATGAGGTGCACCGCTTCAATAAATCTCAACAGGACGCGTTTTTACCTCATATTGAAGATGGAACCGTTACTTTTATCGGCGCGACCACAGAAAATCCATCGTTTGAGCTAAACAACGCATTGCTGTCACGTGCACGTGTGTACAAGCTGACTTCTTTAGATAAAGAAGAAATTTCATTAGCGTTGAACCAAGCCATTAGCGATAAAGAGCGTGGGTTGGGGAATACACCAGCACATTTCGCCGATAACGTATTAGATCGCTTAGCAGAACTGGTAAACGGTGATGCTCGCATGTCCCTCAATTACCTTGAGCTGCTCTATGATATGGCTGAGGATAATGCGCGGGGTGAAAAAGAGATTACTCTGAAGTTACTTGCGGAAGTAGCAGGAGAAAAGGTCTCTCGCTTTGATAACAAAGGCGACATTTGGTACGACTTAATCTCTGCGGTCCACAAATCCATTCGTGGCTCAAACCCTGATGCTGCGCTCTATTGGGCTGCGCGTATGATGGCTGCGGGTTGTGACCCTTTGTACATCGCACGCCGCCTGCTGGCTATTGCCTCTGAAGACGTAGGCAACGCAGATCCTCGCGCAATGCAAGTAGCCTTATCTGCTTGGGACTGTTTTACCCGTGTTGGTCCGGCAGAAGGTGAACGTGCGATTGCACAGGCGATCGTTTACTTAGCGTGCGCACCAAAAAGTAATGCCGTCTATGTGGCGTGGAAGCAAGCGCTCACAGATGCTCATAACTTACCTGAATATGAAGTGCCGCATCACCTTCGAAATGCGCCAACGAGTTTGATGAAAGACATGGGTTACGGTGCAGAATATCGTTATGCTCACGATGAGCCAGGAGCCTATGCCGCAGGTGAACAATATTTGCCGCCTGAGATGGGTGATCGTAAGTACTATCAGCCGACAAATCGTGGTCTAGAGACCAAAATCGGCGAAAAGTTAGATTACTTGGCTACTTTAGACGCAAATAGCCCACAAAAGCGCTATGAAAAGTAGGCGTTTTTGGATACATTTATTGCGTAAATTTTTTTAACGCGTACGCCTTGGAAAGTGCGCGTGATTTCACAACAAAAAGCATAGGATTAACAATGCTGGATTCTAAATTACTTCGTACAGAGCTGGATGAAACAGCTGCTAAACTGGCGCGTCGTGGCTTTAAGCTAGACGTAGAGACTATTCGTAAACTTGAAGAACAACGTAAGTCCATTCAAGTAGAAGTTGAAAATTTACAATCCACGCGTAACTCCATCTCCAAACAAATCGGCCAAAAAATGGCGGCTGGTGACAA
Organism: Vibrio sp. MMH1-50; assembly: GCF_022347645.1. Lineage (NCBI taxonomy): Bacteria > Pseudomonadati > Pseudomonadota > Gammaproteobacteria > Vibrionales > Vibrionaceae > Vibrio > Vibrio sp. MMH1-50. The sequence continues at coordinate 8,748 of NZ_JAKRGG010000052.1, read as the reverse complement.
AGAAGGTGCAGAAGAGATCAAGAAACAAATCGGTACACTAGGTAGCGATCTTGATGCGAAGAAAGTTGAACTTGAGCAAGTAATGGCTCAACTAGACGAATTCACGCTTTCTGTACCAAACATCCCAGCAGACGAAGTGCCAGATGGCAAAGATGAAAACGACAACGTTGAAATCTCTCGTTGGGGTGAGCCAAAATCTTACGACTTCGAACTGAAAGATCACGTTGACCTAGGCGAAATGGGTGACGGTCTAGACTTCGCAAGTGCAGTTAAGATCACTGGCGCACGTTTCATCGTGATGAAAGGTCAATTTGCTCGTTTACACCGTGCAATCGCTCAGTTCATGCTGGATCTTCACACAGAAGAACACGGCTACACTGAAATGTACGTACCTTACCTAGTAAACTCTGACAGCCTATTCGGTACTGGTCAGCTTCCTAAGTTTGGTAAAGATCTTTTCCACACTGAGCCGCTAGTAGAAAAAGTAAACGACGAAGAGCCACGTAAACTGTCTCTAATTCCTACTGCAGAAGTGCCAGTAACGAACCTAGTTCGTGACACGATTTCTGACGAAGCGGATCTACCACTTAAGATGACGGCTCACACACCATGTTTCCGTTCTGAAGCAGGTTCTTACGGTCGTGATACTCGTGGTCTGATTCGTATGCACCAGTTCGACAAAGTTGAGCTAGTACAAATCACTAAACCAGAAGATTCAATGAACGCGCTAGAAGAGCTAACCGGTCATGCTGAGAAAGTTCTACAGCTTCTTGAACTTCCTTACCGTAAAGTGGTTCTGTGTACAGGTGACATGGGCTTCGGCGCTCGTAAAACTTACGACCTAGAAGTGTGGGTTCCTGCTCAAGAAACTTACCGTGAAATCTCTTCATGTTCTAACATGTGGGACTTCCAAGCTCGTCGTATGCAAGCGCGTTTCCGTCGTAAAGGCGAGAAGAAACCTGAGCTTGTACACACGCTAAATGGTTCTGGTCTAGCGGTTGGTCGTACCATGGTTGCTATCCTAGAAAACAACCAAGAAGCAGACGGTCGCATTGCAATTCCAACAGTACTTCAGAAGTACATGGCAGGCGCAACGCACATCGGTTAATTCATTAACCACTAGAACATCAAAACCCAGCCTTAGTGCTGGGTTTTTTGTTATCTGCGCCGAGTGAAGATACTCAGCTTTGTAACTCATACCATTAAGAATGTAGGGTCCGCCCAGAATCTAGCATTGCGAGATAAATGATATTTTTCTAAGCGATTTCCAACGTGACAAGCTAACGAGCTTTCACCCATTGATATTAAATGTTATGCCAAACCCTCACCTTTCATTGCTCGTTACTTTTGCTCTTACCTTGACTGTTAACAATGGTGTTATCGCAAGTGAACGGATACAGCCTCAATACCTAGACAGTAAGCGAGCCAATCTCTTTTTCGCGCGAGAAATAGCGCAACCTTCCAAAGAAAATATGCAACTTCGTAACTCGCTCGATTGGGGCTATGAACTTGAATTGAGACGTGCGTCTGATGAAGAAAAACTGGTATCTAATTGCCATGACTTAGCAACTGCATATGTTATGGGTTTTACTGCGGCAAAAGCTTATGAATACGGCGCGTTTAAAGCGTATTTAACGCAGTGCCAAACTTGGAGCGAGATAGCAAAGCTCATTGCCTCTGAACGTTCGTTTATATCGGACTTTAAGCTAGATGATAGCTTTCCTAAATTTGCGCCAAGTGTACTTGCTTTTGTTATTTCTGACGAAAGTGCAGAGAAAGCAAAGACACTATCAACGTGGGATGAGGCAGACCATATCCAAAGAACTCAGGTCATCAGTGAAGTAAAAGCAGAGTACTTCGACGCGACCGATGGTTTTCAAGTCATTACTGTTGTGGCAAAAGGGGATTACAACGCTGACGGCATCGAAGATATGGTTGTTAAAAAAGAGAATAGTGTACTCAGTGGCTCTTATTCATCTTCACATGGATATGTATTAACCCGCATGTCTGAGCAAGCGCTATTTACTGTGTTGGCTGAATGGTAATGAAACGATTGGTGGTCCTTTGGGGGGGTGGTGTTGCTATGATGAGCACATTTGCTATCGCTGACATCTTGCCTAGAAAGGTCTTTGAATGTTCAGTAAACCAAACTATGAACTTTAGTATTTTTATAGAGCAAGGCAAAGGCGAGCTTATCTTTAATAAGTCCATTGCAAATAAAAGCCCAGTTTTACAGCAGATAAAACATCGAGATTATCGTGTCGAACATTATCATCGAGCGTTAGTAGATGAGAAGTCATTAGAATTTAGTATTGGTGAACGTGACATATTAATCAGTGAGTACTTTAGCGAGGAGTTTAATGAGGTGGAGAAAGTACTCAGTATTACTTTAAGGCAGTCAGGTCAAACTCAGTATTTTGAGTGTGAGGAAGGAAGTACGAGTAACCTGACATCACTTTTCCAAAAGACGTCCGACTAATTAATTCAGTACAAGATTATTACCAAAGCGTAATAGTGTTTTCGAATTTACCCTAATTATCTTGTTATTTGTAATCGATATAATCATCCACCTTACCACGGTAAGTAGATTTTCTCATTCAAGTAACGAGGAGGGCTTATGGCCGTAGGGTGGGCAAATGACGATAGTGTCAGCCAACAGATTCAACATACCATCGACGATGAAATTTCCCGTGTTCGAGGCAATATTAAGCGGGGAGAAAGCGCCCACTATTGTGATGAGTGCGGAGATGAAATTCCAGAAGCGCGTCGAACAGCAATGAAAGGCGTTCGTCTTTGTATCGAATGCCAGTCAACGATCGAATTGGTGTCGCAACGCCAAGCACTGTTCAATCGACGAGCGAGTAAAGACAGTCAACTTCGATAGCTTTCCTTGAGTCAATGACAAGAAAACGGTTTGAGTAGCAATTCAAACCGTTCTTATTTGTCTCTTTGTCACAGTGTCCTGCGTTAACCGAGAACGAATTAAGCGAAGCAATCTTCGCGTTGCAAAGCAGCATCAATCGCATTAACCAACTTTTCAATTTCGTCTGGTTTGCTGATAAACGGTGGCATCATATAAATCAGTTTGCCAAATGGACGAATCCAAACACCGTGCTCAACAAAGAGAGCTTGGATGGTTTCCATATTTACTGGGCTATACGTTTCCACAACGCCAATAGCACCTAGCCAACGGGTGCTTTTCACCAAGTCGTATGTTTCAAGTTTTGGCAGCAACTCGGAAAACAGCGTTTCAATTTGTTGGGTTTGTTGCTGCCAATTACCTTGCTCAATCAATTCCAAACTTGCGGTGGCAACAGCACAGGCGAGCGGGTTACCCATAAAGGTTGGACCGTGCATAAAACACCCAGCATCACCGCCACAAACGGTATCTGCGACGTGTTTGCTAGCTAGGGTTGCTGAGAGGGTCATGTAGCCTCCAGTGAGCGCTTTACCGACACACAGAATGTCTGGTTGAATATCTGCATGTTCGCAGGCAAACAATTTGCCAGTGCGTCCAAACCCGGTTGCGATCTCATCTGCAATCAATAACAAGCCGTATTTGTCGCAAAGCTTACGCACACCTCTGAGAAATTCTGGATGGTAGATGCGCATTCCACCTGCGCCTTGAACAATAGGTTCTAGGATCACCGCAGCAAGTTCTTGATGGTGCGTCTCTATCTTTTGCTCGAAGTCAGTAAGGTCTTCTGATTTCCATTCATCCCAATAACCACAAGTTGGTGACTCCGCAAAGATATGTTCAGGCAAAAAGCCTTTGTAGAGAGAATGCATTGAGTTGTCAGGATCAGTAACCGACATTGCCGCAAAAGTATCGCCGTGATAACCGTGTCGTAAAGTGAGAAACTTTGGTCGGCGTTCGCCCCTGGCATGCCAATATTGCAGTGCCATCTTCAAGCTCACTTCTACGGCAACGGAGCCAGAATCAGCAAGAAAGACATGTTCAAGGTTACTTGGTGCGAGGGACAGCAGTTTCTTACACAAATTGATTGCTGGTTGATGGGTAATCCCGCCAAACATCACATGAGAGACCTGCTCGATTTGCTGGTGAGCTGCTTGATTTAAGTGCGGATGATTATAACCGTGGATTGTCGACCACCAAGAAGACATCCCGTCTATAAGCTCAGTGCCATCTTCCAATTTAATACGCACGCCATTTGCTGATGCAACTGGGTAGCAGGTCAGAGGTGTCAACGTCGAAGTATAAGGATGCCAGATATGCTGGCGGTCGAAGGCGAGATCCATGTGCTATTCCAATAATAATGAAGTTTAAAAAGTGACCGGATGTAAACTTTGTTGTTTTATGTTGTGTTGACAGTTTATCGAGACTCAGTAGACTGTCAACACAACAAAAAAGTGATTAAAGGAATACACGTGGAAGTTCGTCATAACTGGACGCATGCTGAAGTGCGCGATCTCATGGAAAAACCATTCATGGATCTCCTATTCGAAGCGCAGCTTGTTCATCGTCAATATCAACAAACCAACCATGTTCAAGTAAGCACGCTTTTGTCGATTAAGACAGGTGCTTGTCCAGAAGATTGTAAGTACTGTCCTCAGAGTGCTCGCTACACCACAGACATTGAAAAAGAACGTTTGATGGAAGTTGAGCGTGTGCTCGACGCTGCACAAAAAGCGAAAAACGCTGGCTCGACCCGCTTCTGTATGGGGGCTGCGTGGAAAAACCCGAAAGAGCGCGACATGCCACATTTGACCGATATGATCAAAGGTGTGAAAGACATGGGGTTAGAAACCTGTATGACGTTAGGTATGTTAACGCCAGATCAAGCTAAGCAATTGGCTACTGCAGGTCTGGATTACTACAACCATAACCTCGATACCTCACCTGAGTTCTATGGCAACATCATTACCACACGTACTTACCAAGACCGCTTAGACACGCTTTCTCACGTTCGTGATGCAGGTATGAAAATTTGTTCTGGTGGTATCATTGGTATGGGTGAAAGTGCACATGACCGAGCAGGTTTGTTGGTTGAATTGGCTAACTTGCCAGTGCATCCTGAAAGTGTACCAATCAACATGCTAGTAAAGGTGAAGGGCACACCACTCGAAGAAGTTGATGACGTTGAACCGTTCGATTTTATTCGTTTGATCGCCATTGCCAGAATCATGATGCCTCAATCCGCAGTCCGTTTATCGGCTGGTCGTGAAAACATGAACGAACAAATGCAAACGCTTTGCTTTATGGCCGGCGCTAACTCTGTTTTTTATGGCTGCAAGCTTCTAACTACACCAAACCCTTCTGAAGACAAAGACATGATGTTGTTTAAGAAGCTTGGCATTAACAGCCAAGAGGTGTCTCAAAAACCTGATGAAATCGAAGAAAACGAGCTACTCGATCGCGTCGTAGAGCGCGTTGCTGCTCGCCCGACAAAAGACGATCTTTTCTACGATGCCAGCGTTTAAATCTCGTATCGAATCCGCTCTTGCTGAGCGTAAAACGCGAGGGCTGAGTCGTTCCATGAATGTGGTGTTTGCTGGTAACCAATCAATTTTGGAGCACGAAGGCAGACGTTACATCAATTTCTCAAGTAATGATTATTTGGGCTTGGCAAATGACCAAGCACTTGTCCGTGCTTGGCAGCAAGGCTTGAGCGTATATGGCGGTGGCAGCGGTGCTTCTCCAATGGTTACGGGGTTTAGTGCGGCGCATGGCAATTTAGAGGCGGCGCTAACTGAATGGCTGGGCTACGAGAGGGCAATCCTATTTGGCTCTGGTTTCAGTGCTAACCAAGCGCTGCTGTTTACTCTGCTAGAAAAATCAGACGTATTGCTCCAAGACCGTTTGAACCATGCCTCTTTGATGGAGGCTGGTGTGTTGTCACCAGCTAAAATGAAGCGCTTCAAACATAACGATATCGAGCACCTTTCATCACTCATAAGCGCTGAAGATAACAATCTTGTGGTTACCGAAGGGGTGTTCAGCATGGACGGTGACGGTGCCCCACTTGCTGATATCGCTGATGTCACCAGTAATCATGATGCATGGCTTGCTGTAGACGACGCTCATGGTATCGGTGTTCTCGGGGAATCTGGCGGTGGCTCATGTGAATTGGCGGCGGTTAAGCCCGAGATATTGATCGTGACCTTCGGCAAAGCATTTGGAATGTCTGGTGCAGCCATTTTATGTGATCGCGCAACGGGGGATTTTTTAACTCAATTTGCTCGTCACCATGTGTATTCTACGGCGATACCTCCAGCACAAGCCTATGCGCTGACGCATGCTGTCTCGATGATTCAAGAGCAGTCGTGGCGGCGTGAAAAACTGACAGAGTTGGGGAAAGTGTATAGAGACAATCTCAGTGATCTTGACGGTTTTGTTGAGACTCAAACATCGATTAAGCCGTTTTTGATTGGTGAATCTGATTTGGCTTTGCAAGTTGCAGGTGCTTGTCGTCAGAACGGTATTTGGGTGACGGCTATTCGTCCTCCGACGGTACCGAAAGGGACGTCTCGTCTTCGAATTACGCTTACTGCTAATCACACTAATGAACAAGTTAAAACGCTTTCAATGGCATTGAAGCAAGCATTAGGAGCGCTGTAATGGATAATGCAACTTCCGCTTTAGCACAAATGGTCGCATTAGAGAGCTTTCACCAAGATAAGGATGCGATTGCCTCTTCATTTGGTAAAGCTGCAGAAACATACGATAAACATGCAGCGTTTCAACGCGACGTTGGGCATCGGTTACTTAATAAGCTCCCTACAAATTTAACCGGCAAGCGTGTGTTAGATTTAGGATGTGGCACTGGCTACTTTTCTCAGCTTCTTCAGCAGCGGGGCGCAGAAGTAGTGTGCGGTGACATTTCTCAAGCCATGTTAGATAAAGCAAAGCAACGTTGTGGTTCTGAATACATGCATTATCAGTTGGCTGATGCTGAAAACTTGCCTTTTGATGATGAAAGCTTCGACTACGTGTTTTCTAGTTTGGCTTTACAATGGTGTACAGATTTGAGTTACCCATTAAGAGAAATACGTCGTGTCTTAAAAGTGGGGGGAAGCGGGTGTTTCTCTACGCTAGTCGATGGCTCGCTTTATGAGTTGCGTGAGGCTTGGTCAAAAATTGATACATATCAACACGTGAATAACTTTATTACCCACAATCAGGTAAAAATTGCGTTAGCGCAATCTTGGTGCCACAACCATCATCTAGACTTGACCCCCATCACAGTTTGGTACGATTCAGCGTTTTCTGTCATGCGTGATCTCAAAGGCATTGGTGCAAATCACGTAAGCGGGCGCTCACATGGTCTGACGAGCCGTCGCACTTTGTTGCAGGTTGAGCGCGCGTACCAAGCATTTAGAAACGATCAAGGTCTTCTACCTGCAAGTTATCAGGTTTGTTTTGGAGTCATAGTTAAATGATTGATGCATTTTTTATTGCTGGTACGGATACTGATGTAGGAAAAACGGTAGCGTCTAAAGCTATTTTGCAAGCACTTGGTGCAAAAGGGCTTAACACCATTGGTTACAAGCCAGTGGCAGCAGGAAGCGACAAGACGGCGGAAGGTTGGCGTAACTCGGATGCATTGCATCTGCAGAAAGCGGCGACACTCGATATCGCATACGACGATGTAAACCCATACGCTTTGGAATTACCTGCTTCTCCTCACATCGCCGCTAAACATGAACATGTAGAAATTAAATACGAAGTACTGAGCGAGAAATTGGCTCAACACAAAGAGCAATCTGACATTGTTCTAGTGGAAGGTGCTGGTGGCTGGCGTGTGCCTGTGTCTGATACAGACAGCTTGTCGACTTGGGTACAGCAAGAGCAGTTACCTGTCGTATTGGTTGTAGGTATTAAGCTGGGTTGTTTGAGCCATGCATTGCTCACCGCTGAAATCATCAAAGCTGATGGTTTAAATCTAGTCGGCTGGGTGGCAAATCGCGTGAATCCGGGCACAGAGCATTATGCAGAAATCATCGATATGTTGGAAGAACGTCTAGACGCGCCAAAACTCGGTGAGATCCCGTACATCCCAAGCGCTAAACGTAAAGAGTTAGGCAAATACATCAACGTTGAGCCGTTGCTGAACGTATAAGTAATAAGGTTTTAGTTAAAACCAAAAGGGCTGCGAAATGCAGCCCTTTTTTCGTGTAAACCTTTGTGTCTAATCGTAAGATTCGACGTTCAGTTTATTTCTCTTGGCTAAGCCCCATCAACGCCTGTTGTGTTTCTGCAACGCGCTTTGACATTTGAGCATCGGTTGAAATACCTAGTTGTTGCTTTGCCTCATCCTCTGAGATACCCAGGTGACAACAAAGTAGATCGATAGCCATTTGATAGTCGTTAGTTTCTACCATGATTTTTCCCTCAAGACATGGAAGTTTGGAGCTGCTTAATTGTCCTAAAAGCTAACCCCGTTTCGTTCATCTAACCCGAATCTAGCACGTACAGATAGTCGCACAATAAGACCAAAGTCTATACTCGGTCTAAAGTGCTGATTTAAGAGTGTAAAAAGGTGTGTATACCCAAGTGACTTCAAGATGCAGGATTCAGAGCGTTGTCATTGATTCGAGTTCAAGGAAAACAACACCGCGTAATAGCTAGCTCTTTCCAAGTTGTTTGACGCAGAAATCGAGGCAATGACACGCTCCCGAAGGGCGAGTTGTCTTGGCTTGTATACTTTGTTGCCGATTCTTGATTTAGAGTGACTAGATCTTTAAATCGTCGCCGCGTCTACAAACCAAGTCATTCTCGCTGAACCT
>NZ_JAKRGG010000051.1:0-23990 GCF_022347645.1 Vibrio sp. MMH1-50 | reverse complement strand
TAAGTAAAATTGACTCAACAAAGAGTAAAACGCTTTTAGCCGAACCCTTTGGGCAGCGTTTGTAGGTGCTTTCTACTGCGTTATCGGCTTATCAGGTAGAATAACTACATTAAAGCCTCTGCCTTGCATAAAACACCTACAAACTGCTGCAAAAATCATTACGAAAGGTCAACAGACCCTGACACATAAAACCTCTGAATGATCGGAGGTTTTCGTCTCAACTCACATTTCTATAACAATATCCGCATGTTGTCGTGTAAAGGCAATTAAACCGCCTTGAAAGTCGTCATTATGACTTCTATGTTTTAACGTAAGTCGTCTGTTTCATATTTATTTTTATCTGATCAGTTGTTTTTGGTGATCACTGAAATAGATGCCCTCATAACGCCACTGTTTAAACAGGGAGGTTATAGGAAATGGACCCCAACTATCCAAAAACATAGGTGTAATAATGACAATTTCTAAGAAGAACCTTTCTTTTGTTGCGCTATCTTGTGCATTTGCCTTAAACGCGAATGCAGCATCGACACTGTTTACTAACGTTGATGTTTTCAATGGCACGGATGAGAAGCTACTGCAAAACCAGAACGTATTGGTTGTCGATAACTTAATCAAAGAGATTTCGGCTAAACCGATAAAAACCAACAAGCAAACCACAACGATTAATGGCGAAGGCTTAACCATGATCCCTGGCTTGATCGACATGCATTCCCACATGTGTATTCAAGAAGGCATGTTGGTTGGTAGAGATGGTTACGATCAAATGGCAATGGGGGCTCGTGCTCACGTTTCCATGATGCAGTACCTCGACCAAGGCTTTACCACAGCTCGTGACGCTGGCTGTAACATTCTTGGTATGGCAAAAGCCATCAACAATGGTTTGTTAGAAGGCCCACGACTATTCCCAGCGGGCGGTTTCTTGAGTCAAACCGGCGGTCACGCAGATACCGGCAGCTTCAATGATGTGCCAGGACGCGTTGACGATCTCGAACGCCACGGGTTTGGCTATATCGTTGATGGTGAAACAGAGGCTCGTCGAGCTGCGCGTCAGAACCTACGTTCGGGGGCAACTCAAATCAAGATCATGGCTGGCGGCGGTGTCGCAAGTGAGTTTGACCCAATCCATATGACGCAATTCTCCAAAGAAGAAATGGAAGCGATCGTGGGTGTAGCGGAAGATTATGGCACTTATGTCATGGCTCACGCTTATCATGATCGTTCGGTTAACCGTGCCATTGATGCAGGCGTGAAAGTTATCGAGCATAACTTCCTTAGCTCTGAGGAAACCATCAAAAAAATGAAAGAGAAGGGCGTGGCACTTTCTGCGCAAGCGGTGATGTCTCTCGAAGCCTTTGCAGAACCAGAAAAGATCACCTTCTTCAGTCCAGATCAAAAAGCCAAAGCGACCAAAGTAAACGAAGGCGCAAAACAGATGTTTGAGTGGGCGCGTAAATACGATCTGTTGATTGTGACTGGCGGTGATATGTTTGGCCCGGCTTACAATACACGCCAAGCAGACAATATGGTTTGGATGGAGAAAGTCGGATTTACACCATATGAGATCATGAAGATGGGCACATCGAATGCCGCAGAAGTACTAAGCTGGTCGGGTGGCATGAATCCATATAAATACGGAAAACTCGGCGTTGTAGAGCCGGGCGCTTACGCTGATGTAGTGCTGGTGGATGGGAATCCTCTGCAAGACATCACAATTCTTAACGATTACCAAGATAAATTCAAAGTAATTATGAAAGACGGCAAGATCCACAAGAATACCTTGTAGTAAACTCTTTCGACTATTTGGGGACGCTACTGTCCCCAAATTTTTCTCTAAAAGACAAAGAACTATTCAAGGGAACGTATGAAGAAGTACCTATTGGCTGGCTTAGTTTTGCTGGCTTCATCAAATGTATCCGCCGATCAATTAAGCTGGGAGCAATTGTTGCCAGTGGATGTCCCTCAGATTGAAGACCCATTTGTAAAACTCACAGACCAACAACTTTTTGAACTTGGTTCTCTTGCAAGATACCGTGATGCTCAAAATCTTAATGAGCAACAGAAACAAACCATGAAGGAATTAGAAGACAGCTTAAAAGCTGACGACTTAGACATTGAATGGTTGTTCAAAAAGCGCGAAGAGATTACTCAGCATCGTCGTATGTTGGCATCAATGCCAAACACAACACTTACTGAAGATACTTATGAAATTCCTGGCTTTGTAACGCCGGTAGAATTTAATAATGACGTTGTCACAAAATTTTTCCTTGTTCCAACTATGGGCGCTTGCATCCATACACCACCGCCACCTGCAAACCAGATTGTTTTGGTCGATTATCCGAAAGGTTTGAAACTGACTTCTCTTTACGAGCCAATTTGGGTGAAAGGGGATCTGCATGTGAAAAAGACTAAGGCGGATGTTTCATACTCTGACGGAGCTTCGAACGTAGAAACCATCTACCAGATGGACGAGGTTTCAATTCGACCTTATCGATAAGAGTACACCACCGAAAATACAAAAAGCAGTGAGCTGTCGCTTAATGGCAATTTTCAAAACGCTGAATCATTAAACTCTTTTTCTAGAAATCAATTTAATGAGAAACCAGACATGAAAGTAACTGTTCCAAAGCTTAGTTTTATCGCTCTTTCACTTGTAATGGCGTCATCGATTAACGCGGCGAACTTTGGTAGCCCTGATACGGTTGATAATACCATTGCTGAAAATGCTCGTGAAAAACGCACTTGGCGAGAGTCACTAGCGGAAGATCATAACTTAACGTTTGGTTTGGATTACCAAGCGCTTGGCTTAACGGCGTCTGACCCGCAAAGTGGCGGTGAAGATACCGCAAGTGCTGGTGTTGCTCGTTTTTATGGTAGCTGGAATCTGGTTGGTCTTGAGTCTGGAAATACGGGCGGATTGGTTTGGAAAGTCGAACACCGCCATGCTTATAGTGATTTGTCACCAAAAGAGTTTAGCTTCATCGGCAATGGGCTAGGTTATGCAGGCATGATTGGTCCTGCGTACAGTGATCAAGGTGCTCGCCTAACTAACCTATATTGGAAACAAAAGCTCAATGGTGGCAAAACCTCGTTCATGGTGGGTTTCTTAGATACCACTGACTATGTTGATACATATGCTTTATCCAGTCCGTGGACCGGATTCAGTAACCTTGCATTCAGCACTGGTGGAGGCTCAATTGGTCTACCGGATGATGGGATTCTCGGCTTAGCTGTCGGCCACATGCTGACTGATAACTTCTATATGGTTGCAGGTGTGGCCGATGGTAAAGGGCGTTCAGATGAACCATTTGATGGCTTTGATACCTTATTCAACGATCATAAGCTGTTTACAACGTTTGAACTGGGTTGGACGGCGTCACAAGATCAAATCTATACCGATAATGTTCATTTAACCGCTTGGCATTTGGATGGCGACACGCAACATAACCTGACGAATAAGGACAGCGGGCAGGGTATTAACTTTTCAGCAAGCTACTTTGCTACAGAGCAATTAATGCCATTTGTTCGTGGTGGCTTCTCGGAAGGCGATGTGGCACTTTATGATCGCTCCCTAACGGTGGGGATTGGTTACTTTGGTTTAGGTAAACCAACCAACAACCTAGGCTTCGCGGTTAACTGGAGCCATGTTAACGATAACCTAGAGCACGCTTATGGTGTGGATGACTCTGAACAGTTCACTGCCGAGCTATACTACAACATGCAGTTGAACGACTACATTCAAATCACACCGGATATTCAGTACATCAAAGACCCAGCATTTTCGAACAAAAGCAGCACTTGGGTATTAGGTCTTCGTGCGAGAATATTCATCTAGATGATTATGTTTATTTGCCTTACCAAGAATAACTGTATATAAATACAGTTATTCTTGTTTTGGGTTAATTTTGCTATCGCAAAGAGAAAGGGAAAGGCAATGAACATCGCGTTAAGAGACAAAATCATTCAGGTGTGTAAGAAGAAAATAGAGCAGAAAGGCGACAATGTTGGTGTGTCCTTTTATGCCTTTTTCGCTAATAAGAATGACAACCCTGAGTTACTGATGGAAGCGGCGACTTGGTGGATTCAAATTCATCAACTCGATCACTTCGAAAAAGCGACCAAGATTATTCAATTAGTCGAATCTGAAATGTAGAAAGGGGCACATAATGTGCCCCTTTTTTCAGCCCTAAACTTAGATATTTATAATCAGAGATTAAGCTCTTGCGAACTTATAGGTACGGTAACCACCAAGTAGGTTACGTGCTTTAAATCCTGAATTGACCAGTTGACGATAAGCGACGTTACCGCGCAAGCCGACCTGACAGTAAATCACGATCTCTTTGTCTTTCGGCAGTTCATTCATACGTTGGCGAAGTTGGTCGACAGGAATATTGATCGCGCCTTCAATGAAACCTACGGATTCCAATTCTCCCGGATTACGAACATCAAGCAGCACTTGATCTTCTGACAGGTTGTCGATTTCATCAAAATGAATCGCTGTTGCGTCACCTTTCATGATGTTGTTCGCAACGAACGCCGCTTGGTTAATCACATCTTTCGCTGAACCATACGGTGGCGCGTAAGTGAGTTCAAGGTGTTGTAGTTGTTCTACTGTCATACCAGCACGCTGAGCGACTGCCATTACGTCGATACGTTTATCAACGCCATCTTTACCTACTGCTTGCGCACCTAAAATCTTTCCGGTTGCTGGATCAAACAACATTTTGAACGACACAGTTTCTGCGCCAGGGTAGTAACTCGCGTGGCTGGCTGTGTGAACATACACTTTTTCATAAGTGATGTTGTCATGTTTTAGCTGTTTCTCGTTTTTACCAGTAGAAGCGACGGCTAAATCAAAGATCTTGCAGATCGCCGTGCCTTGCGTACCTTGGTAAGTTTCTTGGCGACCAAGCATGTTGTCTGCTGCCATACGACCTTGACGGTTTGCTGGTCCCGCCAACGGAACAAGGGTTTGTTCGCCAGTGACAAAGTCTTTCTCTTCAACCGCATCACCAACGGCATAGATAGAAGGATCGCTGGTCTGCATGTATTCGTTGGTGTAAATACCGCCTAGTGCACCAATTTGAAGACCGGCTTCTTGCGCGAGTTTTGTTTCAGGGCGTACACCAATTGCCATGATCAGGATATCGGTATCAAGCTGGTCACCATTGTTTAGAGACAGCGTCAGTTTTCCTTGAAGGTGTTGGTGTGTGTCATCTTCACCCGCTTCTATGTTAGCGACAGATTGGTTCGCCACAAATTCAACAGAAGATAGAGCAACGCCTAAGCGCAGGTCGACGCCTTTCTCTCGGATTTCTGCATGAGCAAAACCGGCCATTTCTCGGTCAACGGGCGTCATCACTTGATCCGCCATTTCAACCAATGTGGTTTTTACGCCAAGCTGGTGGAAGGCTTCCATCATTTCCAAACCGATGAAACCACCACCAACGACCGTAGCGTGTTCCACTTTGTTGGTTTCGATCGTCTTAATGATGCGATCCATATCTGGAATATTGCGCAGCGAGTGCGTTAATGGATTATCAATACCCGGAATAGGCGGCACAACTGGACCTGCACCAGGGCTCAGTAGAAGGAAGTCGTAGCTCTCTTGGTATTCTGAACCATCAAGCAGGTTCTTAACCGTAACCGTTTTATCTTGGCGGTTAATTGAAACCACTTCGTTCATCACACGAACATCAACATTGAAACGCGCTAAAAAGCTTTCAGGCGTTTGAAGAAGCAGTTTGCTTCGTTCTTGGATATCGCCACCAATGTGGTACGGCAAGCCACAGTTTGCAAATGACACAAATGGACCGCGTTCAAACATAATGATTTCTGCGTCTTCACTAAGACGACGAGCGCGTGCTGCTGCAGATGCGCCGCCAGCAACACCACCAATAATCACGATTTTGCTCATGGATTTCTCCTACTGAATGATCGAAAACGCCTACACCTTACTTAAATAATTTAGCCATGTCTAATGTTAATTCAACTACATTAGCATTGACTTAATAATATTAATTAGTAATATCTAATAAAACTTAACGTATTGATGAAGAGGCATAAGAATGGGCGACAGTATGCTACAAAGTGCGACCGAAGCGAGTGAGCTACTTAAAATAATGGCTCATCCAGAGCGCTTAATCGTGATGTGCAAGCTTATTGAAGGTGAAAAAGGGGTCGGTGAACTGTTTGAGGGCTCAACATTAAGCCAATCTGCCTTTTCACAACATCTCACCGTATTGAGAAAACACGACATCATCAAAGCTCGAAAGGTTTCTCAGCAGGTGTTCTATTCGATTTCTGATGAAAGAGTTGGTCCGCTGATCGAGGCGTTTAACCAAGTTTTCTGTAAGCAGTAATTCAAAACTTTATACGGGTGGTTGTTATGTTTGAAGTTCCTTGGATGTCGCTTTTGGGCGGCGTAATGGTTGGCGTATCAGCGGTAACATTGATGCTCTTCACTGGTAAGACAGCGGGAATCAGTGGGATATTAAATGGCGCTGTTGAGAATACAGATCGCGTTTGGCGAATTGTGTTCTTAATTGCGATGGCATTAGGCGGTGTGTTTGCTGTTTATGCCCTTGGCGGACACGTACCAAATGAGTACAGCGGTTCTCTTGGTTTGGTTGTCGTTGCTGGTTTGCTTGTCGGAGTCGGTACACGTATCGGCAACGGTTGTACAAGTGGTCATGGTATTTGTGGAATGGGGCGTTTCTCTATCCGTTCTGTAGTCGCAACGTGTACTTTTATGGCAACCGCCATGTTAACCGTCTTACTAGTCTCGTAAGGAATAGTGTCGTTATGAAAACTCAGGTAATGAAAAGTATTAAGCAAATTTCTATCGTTGCATTTTCTGGTGCGCTCTTCGGTATTGGTATGGTGATTTCCGGTATGGCTGATCCGGCAAAAGTGATCGGCTTCCTCGATATTACCGGAGCGTGGGACCCAAGCTTAGCCTTCGTTATGGGCGGAGCACTTGCGGTGTTCGTTCCTGCTTATCTTTTATTAATAAAGCCAAGAAGCGAATCTGTGTTTGGTGATGAGATTGTCTGTCCAACTTCTAAAGCGATAGACAAAAAGTTAGTTGGCGGTGCAGCACTGTTTGGTATTGGGTGGGGCTTACTCGGTGTGTGTCCTGGACCTGCGGTTGCCAGCCTTTTTACTGGCAACACACAAGTTCTGCTATTTATTGCGGCAATGTTGGTTGGGTCATTCACCGCTAAAACAATAGTTAGTCGATAAAGAGCGAATTTCAATGCTAAAAAGAGTTTTTCAACGTTAAAATGAGAGCGTAGTAGAAACTGGGCAATGGTCACTCAGCTTATAGTCGAGCACATCTTGTGTTTTAAAAACGGTTTGAACACCTGACGACGCCTTTAAATCACCACTCAGTATGATGTGATCGATCACAGAGCGGAATTGGTGGGTTTTATTCGGATTACGATTAGAACGCACTTTACATTCCGCTTTGGTATTTTTGGTCACTAGCTTTGCATTGGTACTGTCCGATAGCACGTCCCATAACCAATCTCCTCGATAACCCAAATTGTGGTTAAAGTCGCCAAGCACCACATATTGTTGTTTGTTGTCCTCGCGCGCTTTTATCCATTTGGCTAGTGCCTGTCCTTGTTGTTTCACGATCTTACAATCGCGATTATTGCGATACGCACCACTGCATCCCGCTTTTAGATGCACAGAGAGTAGGTGAGTCTCGTTGTCTTGGTTTGGATTCAAGACAAGGTAGCTGGCGAAGCGGAGCTTGCTGTTGCCTCGTGTGATAGAAAAGTCTGGTTTGTCCAACACGCTCATACCATTACGTACCGCAAAACCGGTGTATTGATTGGTGTCATTGAACTGAAGGTGTCGGTTGGAGGCGTTTGAACGATCGGACAGATAAATAGTGAAATCATTGCCAACGGCTTTTTGGATTGCGGCGACACTTTCGACTTCTTGAAAAGCGAGAATATCGACTTGTGTTTTATCCACATAGTGGGTCAGTTTTTCAAAATCTTGTGGTGTTCTAGACACTTTTCCACCATCTATAGATAGCCATTCAATATTCCAGCTGGTTAATTTGACGGAATTTTGAGCAAATGAAAGAGAACTAAAAAGTAATATTACCGTAACAAAAAGTGATCGCATTTTGGTCTATCGCACTCCTATAATTTAGCGCATTCCTTTCCATCCTTTATCCTATAAGACCTCGAAAAAAAGCAAGTGGATTTCGCTCCAATTTTGCAATTTTCACAGTTTTCTTCGCAAGTGAGATCAACGCCAATAAGATCGATTTGTTCTTGTTCGCTACCCATTTTTTATTGATCAAAATCAATGTTTTCAATTGGTGCTTCTCGTTAAATACGCCACAATATATTGTGTCAGCAGAATAAAAAATAACCCCATATAGTGTGTTTGTGGATAACTCTGTGAGTATGCTGGGGTAAGGAGAAAAAGTGAAACCAATCGTAATCAAGCGTGACGGCTCAAGAGCTCCGTTCAACAGGGATCGTATACAAGCAGCAGTAGAAGCTGCAGCGGAAAACAAAGACAAAGATGTCGCCATTTATGCACTAAATGTTGCTCTGGCAGTTGAGTTACAGCTTCAGGATCACGATGAAGTTCACATCCATGAGATTCAAGACTTAGTCGAAAATGAACTCATGCAAGGTCCTTACAAAGCCCTAGCACGTTCTTACATCGAATACCGCCACGATCGCGACATCGCTCGTGAAAAGCAAAGTGCACTAACTCGCGAAATCGAAGGTCTGATTGAAGAAAGCAACCTAGACCTAATCAACGAGAACGCGAACAAAGACGGCAAAGTGATTCCTACTCAACGTGACTTGTTGGCTGGTATCGTTGCGAAACACTACGCGAAGACACACATCCTTCCTCGCGATGTGGTTCAAGCACACGAAGTGGGTGACATTCACTACCACGATTTGGATTACGCTCCGTTCTTCCCAATGTTTAACTGTATGCTTATCGATCTTAAAGGCATGCTAACGCACGGCTTTAAAATGGGTAACGCTGAGATTGATACTCCTAAATCAATCTCGACCGCAACAGCAGTAACAGCACAGATCATTGCTCAAGTAGCGAGCCACATTTACGGCGGTACAACCATCAACCGTATTGATGAAGTTCTAGAACCGTACGTAATCACAAGCTACGAGAAACACCTAGAGATCGCAAAAGAGTGGAACATTGCTGAGCCAGAAGAGTTCGCAAAAGCGCGCACAGAGAAAGAGTGTTACGACGCGTTCCAATCTCTAGAATACGAAGTAAACACGCTGCACACGGCGAACGGTCAAACACCATTCGTTACGTTCGGTTTTGGTCTTGGTACAAGCTGGGCATCACGCCTTATCCAGAAGTCTATTCTGAAAAACCGTATTGCAGGTCTAGGTAAGAACCGTAAAACAGCGGTATTCCCTAAACTTGTATTCGGCATCAAAGATGGCTTGAACCACAAATCAGAAGATCCAAACTACGACATTAAGCAACTTGCGCTTGAGTGTGCGTCTAAGCGTATGTACCCAGACATTCTTAACTACGACAAAGTAGTGGAAGTAACGGGTTCATTCAAAACACCGATGGGCTGTCGTAGCTTCCTTGGTACTTACGAAGAAAACGGCGAGCTGATCCACGAAGGTCGTAACAACCTTGGCGTAGTAAGCTTGAACCTTCCTCGTATCGCTATTCGTGCAAACGGCAGTGAAGAGAAATTCTACGAGCTTCTAAACGATCGCTTACGTCTTGCTCGTAAAGCACTAGAAACACGTATCTCTCGTCTAGAAAACGTGAAAGCACGTGTTGCTCCGATCCTTTACATGGAAGGTGCGTGTGGTGTTCGCCTGAAAGCAGACGACTCAATCGCAGATATCTTCAAGAACGGTCGTGCGTCTATTTCTCTTGGTTACATCGGTGTACACGAGACAATTAACGCGCTATTCGGTACAGAAGCGCACGTTTATGATGACGCTGTTCTACGTGAAAAAGCAGTAGCAATCATCAAGCACCTGAAAGACACAGTAAACGGTTGGGCGGAAGATACCGGTTACGGTTTCAGCCTATACGCAACGCCGAGTGAAAACCTATGTAGCCGTTTCTGCCGCATCGACGCGAAAGAGTTCGGCGTCATTGAAGGCGTAACAGACAAAGGTTACTACACCAACAGCTTCCACCTAGATGTTGAGAAGAAGGTGAACCCATACGACAAGATCGACTTTGAGATGCCTTACCCAGAAATCTCAAGCGGCGGCTTTATCTGTTACGGTGAGTTCCCGAACATGCAACGTAACGTTGAAGCACTAGAAAACGTATGGGACTACAGTTACACCCGCGTACCTTACTACGGTACAAACACGCCAATTGATGAGTGTTACGAGTGTGGCTACAACGGTGAGTTTGACTGTACAAGTAAAGGCTTCACTTGTCCAAGCTGTGGCAACCACGATTCAACCAAAGTGTCAGTGACACGCCGTGTTTGTGGCTACCTAGGCAGCCCAGATGCGCGTCCGTTTAACTTCGGTAAGCAAGAAGAAGTGAAGCGTCGAGTTAAGCATCTGTAAGGTTCACTTAAGCTCAAACCTAATAATGAAAATCAACCTGTCGTAGGTTGATTTTCTTTTCTAGCCAGCAAAACAAGGCACGATTATGAACTACCACCAATACTATCCAATCGACGTTGTTAACGGACCAGGTACACGCTGCACGCTGTTTGTGTCGGGCTGTGTACACCAGTGCCGCGGCTGTTATAACCAGTCGACGCAACGCTTGGATTCTGGTGTGTTTTTCACGCAAGAAGCGGAAGACAAAATCATTGCAGACCTAAACGACACACGCATCAAACGTCGTGGTTTATCTCTGTCTGGTGGTGATCCTTTGCATCCAGCGAACGTGCCGCACATTCTTAAGCTTGTAAAACGAGTAAGAGAAGAGTGCCCAGGCAAAGATATTTGGGTTTGGACAGGTTACACGCTTGAAGAGCTAGACGATGCGCAGCGCGAAGTGACGCAATACATCGACACATTAATCGATGGCAAATACGAGCAAGATAAACGAGACCTCAACCTAGAATGGCGAGGCAGCTCGAATCAAATTATCCATCGATTTACTGAGCTTTAAGCGTTCCAACTCAAGAAAAGCCAACATAAAAAGGGCACATTCGGATATTTCGAATGTGCCCTTTTGGTGTGAGTTCTTTTTAAGCTTTGATTGATGAAGTCGTTCTGTTTTGAGCTCAACTCAACAACTATAGCATAACGATCCAGTTACGCTGTCACACTAGTGTCATCATCAACCATGTTATTAATCCATCGCTTAGACTGAATTCGGTGAGTCGTTAGAATGCCTTTTACTAATTCTTCGACCAGTAGGGACATCAACACCCAATGCAGTGGTAAACCTAACACCATCCCAGTGTAGTAGGTAAGCGGTATACCAATCGCCCATTGACCAAACGTGTCGATGAAAATGCTATAGCAAATATCAGCGCCACTCTTTAATACGCCTCCGATACCAACCATATTAAACACGCGCAGTATCATGCCTAATGCGAGTACCAAACATACATTTAACGCCATTTGCTTGTCAGTAAGCGGGCTCATCTCCAGCAAGTTCAAAATCAATGGTGAACATGCCCAAACAACTAAGAATAATATCGTTGCGAGTACTGCACTGGTAAACACATACCACCAAGCGGTTTTCTCTACACGGTCATATTCTTGAGCACCAATGTCATTACCCAGAAGTACAGAGGCTGCGACAGCAAATCCCATAAAGGTTGAAATCAATACGCCTTCAATTGGTGATAGGAACGAGATAATTGCCAGTTCGGTTACGCCCAACTGACCATAAATGATGCTGTAGATAATCAAACCGCCAGTCCACAACGCATCGTGGATCAGCATTGGCATAGAAACTTTGAAATATTTGTTTCGGTACTTCTTTACTGTGCCTTCAAGCCAATCTGAGTGAGTAGGAAGCAGATGTGAATATCGGCGACAAAAGAAGTAAACCAGCACCGCAGTTTGGAAAAAGCGTGAGATAAAAGTACCGACTGCAGCCCCAAATACACCCCATTGCGGAAAACCGAGTAAGCCAAAGATCAAAACCGCATTAAGAAAAACGTTCACGATGATAGCGGCAATACTGACGTAAGTCGGCATCTTTGCCTCACCGACGGATCTCAAAACCGACTCAATAGGAACGACAACTGCAGTGCCTATCAAACTCAAACCTGTGACGACTAAGTATTCTCTCGCATAGCCAACATACTCAGGATCGTCCGCCATAAAAGAGACGATTTCTTTGTCATAAACCACATACAGCCAGATGAATGGCAAAGTCACTACCAGCGAAATAAACCAAGATTGCGCTAACGTTCTGCGTATGCCAGAGAGGTTTCCAGAGCCATAATATTGAGAGGCTAAAACCGTTACTGCACCACACAACCCAAACACCACGGCGAGATTAAAGAAAAAGATTCGGTTACCAACGCCAACCGCGGCTGTTGCAGATTCACCTAACTGACTCACCATAAAAATATCGATGGCACCGAGTAACGAAAACAGCATGGATTGCAGTGACACAGGTACACCGATCGCAATCAGTTTTTTCCAAAATGCTTTGTCTATGTATTGACGTGTTAAGAGCATCGCATTTCTCCTCTAAGAACAATGCGAGTAGTTTATCCGTATGATTTGGCGGTGTATTTTTCAAAGACATCCAAAAGTTTTGTCAAACTATCCAGTCTTTATCGATGCTTTGATAAAACGCGTTTGCCTTGAGTGCATTTATGAGTTGTCGTCCCATGGAAGAAAAACAAGAACGTTACACCATTTCAGAAAAGACCTATCAAGAGTTCATCGACCACACTCGCGTGCTTGCTCTTGAAGAAAGAGGCATCGTCCAATGTGGAATTGCTACTTGTCGAGAGTTCTTTTCCGTTTATCGCAAAAACCAGAAGAAACACATGTTGTTGTACACGGTTCGTGGCAAAGGCTGGTTAGAGAGCGGAGCCTGTCGTTATGAACTGGAGCCCGGATCGTTGGTGATCGTGCCAGCAGGTATTGAAAATGGCTTTGGAATGGAAGACGAAACGTGGCAAATCGCATGGGTGTTTCTCTCACAAGACAAAGAATGGTCGATGGTGAATGATGAGATTGAGTATCAACTTACACCAGCACCAGAAGTGATGTATTTCTGTATTCAGACTCTATTGCGAAGTATCAACCTACCTATCGATTACGGCGGTGAAGTCGGTGCACACAGTGTTGCCCAGTTAGAACTCATGCTGAATATGCCACACTCAGATTCTATATCACGCAACCAGTTAAAGTTGCGCCGCGTATTCGATTTGGTTCAGAGACAACTCCATAAAGAATGGACGGTAGAACAACTTGCAGCCCTGTACCCATGTTCTGAACCCCACTTGCATCGTTTGACCCAGCAACAGTTTGGGCGAAGCCCAATGGCACACTTAACTCGTATGAGAATGGAGTATGCCGCGCGTTTGTTGCGCTCAACAGAGTGGTCAATTCAGCACATCGGTGAAATAGTAGGGTACCCAACAGGCGCAAACTTCAGTACACGATTTAAAGCTTGGTCCAACATGACTCCGCGCGAATTTAGGAAAAACGGTAAGCTAGATTCGAACTTCAATGAGTGAATCGTTCTTTTTGTGACCGATTGAGTTCATAAAATTCCGCAGTCACCAGAATTTTGTACTCTAATTGGCGAAATGAGTAAAAAATCATTTCGCCATTGTTAGCGAAAGTGTTACCGTGAGGTTCGATACTTGAATTTCAAAGGGTTATGACTTTCATGTTTTCTAATCTACCAACTCCCGTATTAGATCCCATTTTGTCTCTTTCCGTCGCATACCGCGGCGATGAACGTCCAAACAAGGTTGACCTTGGTATTGGCGTATACAAAAACAGCGCTGGTGAAACGCCAATCATGAAAGCCATTCAAATGGCACAAGAAGTGGTTGTCGAAAACCAGAAGACTAAGTCTTACGTTGGCCTTGCTGGCTGTGAAGAATTCAACCAAAGCATGATCGATCTACTTCTGACGGGTACGTCAGCAACAGATCGTGTGGCAGCGATTCAAACGCCCGGTGCAAGCGGTGCGTTGCGTATGCTGGGTGACCTAATGAAGGTTGCACAACCAGATACGACGGTTTGGATTTCAAACCCAAGCTACGTAAACCACAAGCCAGTGATGGAAGCGGCTGGACTTAAGGTGAAGTTCTACCATTACTTCTCGCCAGAAACGAAACAAGTTGATACAGCGAAAATGCTAGAAGACCTCTCTAAAGCAGGTCCTTCTGATGTCGTGCTTCTGCATGGCTGTTGCCACAACCCAACGGGTGCAGATATTGATTTTTCTGCGTGGCAATCAATTACAGAGCTTTCGCAAAAGAACGGTTTTACCCCATTTGTGGATATTGCTTACCAAGGCTTTGGTGACGGTCTAGAGGAAGACGCAAAAGGTCTCCGCTTTATGGCTGACAACGTAGAAGAAATGCTGATCACAACCTCATGTTCTAAGAACTTTGGTTTGTACCGTGAACGTACTGGTGCTGCGATTGTGATCGGTAAAAATACGCAAGACGTGGCGAATGCAAAAGGTAAGCTTCTGACGTTAGCACGTTCAACTTACACTATGCCGCCAGATCACGGTGCAGCATTGGTGAAAACCATTCTTCAAGATGCCAACCTTACTTCAGTTTGGAAACAAGAATTGAACGAAATGCAGCAACGCTTGCTGAATCTTCGTCAAACTTTGTGTAACGAATTGAGAAACAACCATAATACAGATCAATTTGATTTCATCGAGAGCCACAAAGGCATGTTTACTGTGCTAGGCTTTAGTGAAAACCAAATGGCGCAACTGCGTGAAGATTATGGCATTTATGGTGTCGGTGATGGTCGTATTAACATCGCTGGTTTGACCGAAACTCATATTCCTTACGTTGCTGACGCGATCCAAAAAGTATCTCAACGTTAATTGGGAGAGTTAATGAAGAACTGGAAACTGATTCTGCCGCTAATGATGAGCGGCGGTCTTATTGCTTGTACATCTACACCGACAACCACTGAGCCTGCTGAGCCAGAAACGCCAGTTGTGGAGCAACCGGTAGAGAAGCCGGACGTAAAACCTGAAATCGAGCCAAAACCTGAGGTGAAACCGGAGCAAAAACCGGAAACAAAACCTGAGAAAAAGCCGGAGCCAAAACCAGAAAAGCCAGCTAAGGTTCAAAAAACGCCTGATGGCATGCTGGTCCTTGGTGCAGAAGAATGGGTTTACGTACCAGCGATTGACCGCACATTTAAAGCTCGCATTGATACAGGAGCAACAACGTCTTCTATCAGCGCAACCGAAGTGGTTCCGTTCGAGCGTGATGGTAAAGATTGGGTTCAGTTCAAAATCGATATCAATGGTAAAGCAAGTAAAGAATTTAAACTTCCAGTAGAGCGTTGGGCAAAGATACGTCAGTCTTCTTCGGAAGATGTTGATAAACGTCCAGTTGTTGTTGCTTACATCCAGGTAGGCGACCTAAAAGAGCAAACCGAGTTTACTCTAACAGAGCGTGGACATATGAAGTTTCCGATGCTCTTAGGACGTAGCTTTTTCCGAGATGTCGCTGTTGTGGATGTATCAAAAAAATACGTTCAAAACAAACCAAGCGGTAAGTAGTTCATCGTTTGGAAACTGAAACAAAAAAAAGCCTCTCAACTTAGAGGCTTTTTTTAATTTTTTCAATAAGTTAACCGAGTTTTAGTTCGCTTGGTTAACCTGTAGAAGTTAGTAAGCGAAACGCGCTGACAACACAAGTTGTTGACCGTAAGTACCGTTATCTTTCAAATCAGCACCTAAAGATAACTGTTGGGTCGAATGGAATCTTGCACCAAGGTTGTAGATCGTTTTTGAATCGTCATTATCGATTAATTGGCCAATTCGTCCGTGCAATTCGATGTTCTGCATAAACCAAACGCGAGTACCGATGTTAACTTCGGTCTTCCATTCGTCACCGACAAGATCACCACTGTCTTTTTTAATGTTGTGAACCAGCATTTGACCATAGATATCAGCAAACTGACCTGCCGGACCATTAAAGCCAATACCACCGGCGATGTCCCAGTCACCACTGAACTCACTGTCTGCGCGTCCAATAAAATGCGTGTTTTCTGTAAAGTATGTTGTGACTTCGCCGCCAAACGTGCCTGGGCTTGTACCCATGCGGAATTCCATCATGTTGTAATTGAAATTGTTAGCGTGTGCGGCAAGTGGCAAAACAGCGCACAAACCAAAGGTTGCTACCTTTAGAGCTTTACCTAGCATGGGTGTCTCCGGCAAAAAATAATACGAACGAAAAAAAGGTCTGCAAAATGCAGACCAAGATTTACAAAATATCATTATAGGTGTTTCCCGTCACCCTATGCACTAGGACAAAGTGCGCATGATCAATGTTTTATTGCCCAAATTGGCGTTGAAAGGGCAGAACTACATCACAACTAAATGTTCGACTTCGATTTCCGGTTTGCTTCCGCCTTCAAACTCACCGAATAGACGTACTTTTGTGGTTTGGTCAATAGGAGTTGTTAGTCGAATATCATCATCCAATTCAACCATGATTTCGCCAGAGCCATCGCTGAAGATAAATTGGTCAGCACGAGTTTGACGTAGTAGATTGCCTTCTACGACAACGTCTTTCTCTGTAAACATGCTTGAGTCTTTGATCAACGCATCCACCTTTTCTACCGTTACAGGTCCATTAAATTGGATGCTTGATTGACCGTGGTTGTGGTCTTTAGCCATTGCAACAGTAGGAGCGATAGCAAGTGCAGCGATAGTAGCGATTACAGTATTTTTCATAATTTGGTTTCTCTATATAGGTGTTCGTTTTTGATGGTGCTATTAAAACAAACCGTATTTGAACCATTACTGATTCGAACATTCATATTCGATTCATTTTCTTGAGTCCGATACTGAGATAACGTTATGATTGTTCACCTTCTTTTTTCTCTTATTAAACGTTCATGAAATCACCAATCCCTTCATTAATGGTACAAGGCACGACTTCTGATGCCGGAAAAAGCGTCCTTGTGGCAGGTTTATGCCGTGTACTAGCCCGTAGAGGGATAAAGGTTGCCCCATTCAAGCCGCAGAACATGGCCTTAAATAGTGCAGTAACCAAAGATGGTGGGGAGATTGGGCGTGCTCAAGCAGTGCAAGCGCAAGCGTGTAATGTCGAACCAACCGTTCACATGAACCCAGTGCTAATCAAACCGAACAGCGATACAGGTGCACAGATCATCTTACAAGGTAAAGCTTTGTCGAACATGGATGCTGTCGGATTTCATGATTACAAAAAAGTGGCAATGGGAGCCGTATTGGACTCATTTTCAAAACTGGTGGATGAATACGAATCCGTCATGATTGAAGGAGCAGGCAGTCCGGCAGAGATTAACTTAAGAGCAAATGACATCGCCAACATGGGCTTCGCAGAAGAAGCCGACGTACCCGTTATTATTATCGCGGATATCGACCGTGGTGGTGTGTTTGCCCATCTGTATGGGACGCTAGCGTTACTATCCAAATCTGAACAAGCTCGCGTCAAAGGCTTTGTGATTAATCGCTTCCGTGGCGACATCAGCTTACTTGAATCTGGTCTTGATTGGCTAGAAGAGAAAACGGGCAAGCCTGTACTGGGTGTATTGCCGTATCTTCACGGGCTAAACCTCGAAGCAGAAGATGCCATTACGGCACAGCAAGAGTTGTCTTCACAAGTGAAACTCAATATTGTGGTACCAGTATTAACCCGCATTAGTAATCACACCGATTTTGATGTGTTGCGTCTTAATCCAGACATTAACCTTCGCTACGTTGGCAAGGGCGAAAAGATCGACAAAGCCGACCTCGTGATCTTGCCGGGTACTAAGTCAGTTCGAGACGATTTGGATTATCTACGTAGCCAAGGCTGGGATAAAGACATTCAACGTCACATCCGTCTGGGTGGCAAAGTCATTGGCATTTGTGGTGGTTACCAGATGCTTGGCAACGTAATTGACGACCCAAATGGCGTAGAGGGTCAGCCTGGTCGTAGTGAAGGTCTTGGTTTGTTAGACATCACTACAACTCTAACCGACAGTAAACAGTTAACGCATACACAAGCGCAGCTTTGCCTAAACGGTAAGACAGCAGACGTGAAAGGCTATGAGATTCACGTTGGTCGAACTGAAGTTAAGAGCGCTCAACCTCTCAAGTTAAATTCTGGGGAGGCAGAAGGATCGCTGAGTGAATGTGGCCAAATTATGGGAACTTACCTACACGGGTTCTTCGATGAGGCAGACGTGTTGAGCTTGGTTTCAGAGTGGGTAAACGGCACTCAAATCAAACAACAAGACTTTGAAGAGTTAAAAGAACAGGGCATTAATCGCATTGCGGATGCGATAGAACAACATATGAATCTTGACTTTCTGTTCAAATAAAACCAGTTTTTAACTGTTTGAAGCACAAATAAAAGTGGACAGATAGCTCCACAGTTTCAACTTCTGCCTGCCTAGAACCGGAGTGTTTTTATGAAAGCATGGAAAATACATGCTTGCCTAGTGGCAATATTGAGCGTTTCATCAGCAGCAAACGCAGCAACTGAATTAAAAGTCTACGCAGCTTCGTCAATGACCAACGCGGTCAACGATATTGCACAACAATTCGAGACAAAGTATGACGTAACGGTCACGCCTGTTTATGGGGGGTCTTCGTCTATCGCTCGCCAGATTTTAAACGGCGCACCTGCAGATATTTTTATCTCGGCAAACACTAAGTGGATGGATTACTTAGTAAAATCAAAAGCAGTGAAAAATGACAGTGTCACTAATTTAGTGCGAAATAGCCTAGTTTTGATTGCACCAAAAGCCTCAACAATCGAGCCTTTTGATTTTTCAGATGCAAATGCATGGAACCAAGCATTAGAAGGTAATCGTCTCGCTTTAGGTAACCCTGTATCTGTTCCTGCTGGTATGTACGCGAAAGAATCGCTCACCAACCTTGGTGTTTGGAAGAAACTAGAACGCCAAATTGCACCTGCAAAGAACGTTCGTTTAGCTTTAGCGCTTGTTGAACGTGGCGAAGCCCCATTGGGCGTGGTGTATAAGACGGACGCACTTTTAACAGATAAAGTAAAAGTGGTGGGCGAGTTTGCAAATGACACTCACGCGGACATCATTTACCCAGCAGCGATTGTTAAAGACTCTACGCAATCCGAGCAATTCTTCGAATATTTGAAATCGGACGATGCTAAAAAAGTGTTTGCACAATACGGTTTTCAATAAAAAGGGCACAGAGTGACAGAACTTGAATACCAAGCCTTAATACTGAGCCTTAAAGTTGGAGCATATGCTGTCCTATGGTTGATTCCTTTGGGAATTGCTCTTGCTTGGTTACTTTCACGAAAAGAGTTTATCGGGAAGTCTATTCTAGACAGCTTGATCCATCTGCCATTGGTTTTACCGCCAGTGGTAATTGGTTATCTATTGCTGATCTCGCTTGGTCGTCAAGGCTTTTGGGGGAATTGGCTATATGAACATTTTGGTTTGGTATTTAGCTTCAACTGGAAGGGAGCGGTGATTGCTTGTGTTGTTGTAGCTCTACCTTTGATGGTGCGTTCCGTCCGTCTGAGTTTAGATAATGTTGACCCGAAACTTGAGCATGCCGCATCGACGTTAGGCGCATCACCTTTGAAGGTGTTTTTTACGATCACATTGCCTTTAACCATTCCTGGAATTATTACCGGAACGATGTTGTCTTTTGCCCGTAGCCTTGGTGAATTTGGTGCCACAATCAGCTTTGTTTCTAACATACCAGGCGAAACCCAAACCATTCCTTTGGCGATGTACAACTTCATAGAAACGCCAGGAGCAGAGATAGAAGCTGCTCGTTTGTGCGTTATTTCCATTGCTTTAGCACTGTCGACCTTAATGATCTCTGAATGGTTAAATCGTAAAGCGGCTTCACGTCTGGGAGCTAAGCGATGAGTATCAAAATTCAATTTAAACAATTACTTGGCGAAACTGACTTTGACATTGATTTGACGTTACCGGGTAACGGAATAAGTGCCTTATTTGGTCGCTCAGGAGCAGGAAAAACAACGTTAATCAATGTGATTAGCGGATTGGTCACACCCCAACAAGGCAAAGTGTCCATTGGGGAACATGTTCTTTTCGATAGCGATGTTGGCATTAATTTACCCACGCATAAACGCAGAATCGGTTATGTCTTCCAAGACTCGCGTTTATTCCCGCATTACTCTGTGAAAGGCAATTTACTCTACGGTGTCGTGGAAAAAGATGAAGATTATTTTGATAAGGTGACAGAACTGCTCGCTATTAAGCCGCTACTGAAACGCTTTCCAATCTCTTTATCCGGTGGTGAAAAGCAACGTGTCGCTATTGCAAGAGCGCTTCTTTCCAAGCCTAATCTACTTTTGATGGATGAACCTTTGGCGTCTCTAGATATGCCGCGTAAGCGTGAAGTAATGCCATTTTTGGAAGAGCTGTCTGAGCAAGTCAATATTCCAATCGTATACGTTACGCATAGCTTGCAAGAAATCTTACGTTTAGCGCAGCACCTGTCGATTCTAGACAAGGGGCGAATCATGATGTCTGGCAAGTTAGAAGATGTGTGGGCTTCTCATGCCATGCGCCCTTGGCAGTCGTTCTCAGACCACAGTAGTTTGTTTGAAGGAAAGATCGCAACGCATCATGATAAGTACGCATTGACGTGTGTAAAACTCGCGCCATGTGCTTGTTTGTGGGTTCAAAAGGTGGATGGTGAACCTAATACGCCAATTCGTCTTCAAGTACGTGCGAACGATGTTTCTATTGCATTAGAGAAGCCTGTTGGCACCTCTATTCGTAACGTCTTAGCCGCAACAGTCGCTTCCATAGAAGAGCTGAATACAGGTGAAGACAAGCAAAGTATTACCGTTTCGCTCAAACTAGATGAAGAGTGCCATTTGTGGGCAACGATTACGCCATGGGCATTGGATGATTTGAACCTAAAAGTCGGCGATGCCGTCTACGCTCAGATAAAAGGCGTAAGTGTTACACAACGAGATATTGCGTTAGCTCATCACTGATTACCAGAACCTCAAATACACAAAAGGCCGCAGATGCGGCCTTTATTTTGAAGAGTTTCGGAATTACTTCACGAATACTTCTTTGAATTCACGTTTAAGAAGAGGATCGCGACGTGCTTTCTTAAGTTGCTTAACCATGTCTTTCACGCAGTTGTGTAGAACATTGTCTAGCAGTTGAGCACGGTAGTCTTCTTTGTCTTCATCTGTCATGTTTTCTGGCAGATTTAGTGTCGGGAATTCTTCCATTACATTTAGGCCAGCAAAAGCTTGACCAACAGATACTAGAGCGTGGAATTGCTCGAAGTTGTCCAGAATGTTTTGTGCACTCGCTGGCATTTCATCCCAAGATGCACGAACAGCTTCTTCAGACACTTCATGGATAGAGGTAACCATCTCGAACATTTGCTCAGGAACTTCGTCAAACTCGATAACTTTGCGCAGTTCTGGAGAAATAGTTTCTAGATCGATTTTTTTACTTTCGTTGTTAGTTGCTTCTGACATGGTAAGTCCTGTTAGTACATAAGTGCGCACATTACTTTTAGTGCATAGTGTAACCAGATTACAGTGGCTCTCGTTACAAAAGGCGGGAATATTAATACCAAATGCATCAAATAGCTACCATAAGAACTATTTGATTACGTGACCGTTCAACAAAAAAATATAGCACTAAATTTGTCGCGTAATGCAACAAGTCTGTGAGTATGATATATGTTTAATAAAGACTGATAAAAGAATGGAACGCGCTATGCAACCGACAGGGACATCGATGCGCATTCTGTTAGTTGATGATGTTCAACTAGACCGAATGCAGTTGGCTATCCGATTAAAACAACAAGGTCATATAGTTAAAGCCGTTGGAAGCGGGCTAGAAGCACTCAATACCTATGAAAGCTTCGACCCAGAGCTCGTATTGCTCGACATTGCGATGCCCGACATGAATGGCTTCGAAGTGTCGCTTCATATCAGAGAAACCTTCCCGGATTGGATTCCTATTATCTTCTTAAGTAGTCATGAAGAGCCAGAAATGATCGCGAAAGCGATAGAGGCGGGTGGTGATGACTATTTGATAAAGCCGGTCGACAAATTGGTGCTCAATTCCAAACTTATGGCAATGCAGCGTATTGCCCACATGCGTCGTGAATTGAAGCAAGCAACAGCGCAACTTGAAGAAATGAATTCACGTCTGCAGCAACAGGCGAACGAAGATGGTTTAACAAAGTTGTATAATCGACGCTATATCGATCATAAACTTGAAACCATGATCGCGTGGCATGGTCGCCATCATATGCCGATGGCGTTAATTCTTCTCGATGTAGACTTCTTTAAGCCATTTAATGACAACTACGGTCATATAGAAGGGGATCGATGCTTACAAGCAATCGCAAACCAACTCAAAGCGACATTCTGCCGTTCAGGAGAATATGTAGGTCGTTACGGCGGTGAAGAGTTTGTCATTTTACTGAACAGTACAGACGCCCAGACCGCAGAAAGAGAGGCGGAGCGAATCCAAGAAGCGATGTACTTCTTAGATTACCCACATGCATACTCTAGCGTTGCAAATAGAGTGACAGTGTCACAGGGTGTGTTTGCCTTTCAGCCAACAGGTAAGGATAATGTCGCTGAATTATATGCGACTGCAGATAGAGCACTTTACACATCAAAGTCGCTAGGTCGCAATACGTATACTGTAGTAAATGCAAGTTAAATCAATACGATAGAATGAGACACACGCTAGTGACATTGTCACTTATTTCGACTATTACTTTTGCAAATTCAGCGCAAGTACAGCAAACCTTACAAAAAGAGTTTGAGCGTAATTTCGCAATTGGCATCGTCTTATCCGATAGTGATGTGTTTACGTTAGGATTTCACGATTTTGACCCAAACAAATACCTAAATATCGACAATGAGGATATTGGTACCCAAGATTCGATTGATTTGAGAAAACAGGTCGCAATTTCGACGCTACCTTATCACCTTTCACTGACTGACAACGAACAAACGAAGGCTCGATACAACTTAAAAGGCAGGTTGTACGCACTCAGTATTGATCAAGATGTCACGGTAAACGATGATAAAAGACCTGACCGAAACAAAGAATTGATTCTTGGCGCGTACAATGAACTCCAACGTCAAGACACTCTCTCTGAACACCTCACGCTAAGCACCGCAGCAGGTGCTCATTTTATGTATTATCGCAACGACTATGATTACCGTAGCGATGCTCTCGATAACTTGAAGCCCTATCTAGAGGGCATATACCTCAATACCGATGCGTGGGCATTGGTTGGTGAAGTTAATGCTGAGCTCAAATACTTAGAAAATGAAAAGTGGGGGAAATGGTATGTTTGGTCTTCGCCGCATTATTTTTACGGTGCCGGCTGGGGCGAAGGTAATAATGGCGATGTGGGTAACCCTGAGGGCTGGTACTGGGTCAATGGCGTAAAGCTTTTCTATGATTTTACTAAGGTGGGTCGCACGGTTCAGTCTGTTTATACAAGCTTTAATCGAGTAGATGTAGGTGGCGATACCAGTAAACCGATGAATACTTCACACTATTATGAAGCAAGCGTCGGCTGGTTGATGACACCGCCATTCAAATCCGATTGGATTGACAATGTCGGACTAGGTCTGACGATAAACTACGGCAGCGCACTCAAAGGTGGCAGTTTGGTTTTGTTCTTTAATCAAGAGTAGAGTCAGTGTATCTCTCGCGGTTGAATTTTGTTCGGATGAGGGACGCCTATACCCAAGTAACCTCGAGATGCTAGGTTCAGCGAGACTGACTTGGTTTGTAGACGCGGCGGCGATTTAAAGGTTTAGTGGGTCTAAATCAAGAATC
>NZ_JAKRGG010000050.1:0-30119 GCF_022347645.1 Vibrio sp. MMH1-50 | reverse complement strand
AGGTTCAGCGAGACTGACTTGGTTTGTAGACGCGGCGGCGATTTAAAGGTTTAGTGGGTCTAAATCAAGAATCGGCAACAAAGTATACAAGCCAAGGCACCTCGCCCTTTGGGAGCGTGTCATTGACCCGATTGCTGCGTCAAACAACTTGCAAAGAGCTGGCTATTACACTGCGTTGTTTTCCTTGTTCTCGAATCAATGACAACGCTCTGAATCCTGCATCTTGAAGTCACTTGGGTATACAAAAAGGCATCGAATCACTCGATGCCTTTGTTAGATTTTGGGGTTAACTCTTTTTTAAGCGCTAGGTTCGTTTTCCAGAGCAAGAATCTCGTCAACAAGCTTCGGTACTTCGATGCTTGCCTTACCGTAACGCTTCTCTTCAAACTCACTCTCGACGGCACTTGGCTCTAAATTAATTTCAATCGTATGTGCACCGTGCATCTTTGCATCATGTACAAAACCTGCGGCTGGATATACCACGCCAGATGTACCAATAGAAATAAACAAGTCTGCTTCTTCCAATGCCGCGTATATCTCACCCATACGCAATGGCATTTCACCAAACCAAACAATGTGTGGACGCATTTGAGCAGGAATCTGGCAGCAGTGACATAATTCGCCAGTTTCAATGTCTTCTGAATGCTCGATGACTTGATTAGATTCACTACAACGCGCTTTAAGCAATTCACCGTGCATGTGAATAATATTGGCGCTACCGCCTCTCTCATGCAGATTATCAATGTTTTGAGTAATGATAGTCACTTTACCTTCCAACTGCTCTTCTAGGCGCCCTAGCGCGATATGAGCAGCATTAGGCTTGATATCTTCGCCTTGTAGTTTTTTTCGACGTTGATTATAGAACGATTGAACAAGATCGGGATCGCGAGCAAACCCTTCGGGTGTTGCAACGTCCTCAATGCGGTGATTCTCCCAGAGACCATCTTGAGCGCGAAATGTTTGAATACCAGACTCAGCCGAGATGCCAGCGCCAGTAAGTACTACAATATTTCTATAAGGGAAATTCATAACCTATCCTTGTTGTTCTTTTTCATTAGCTTAACACCGATAGAATAACAACAGTAGTAATATGGATTAGACCATGGTCGTAGTGGTCATGATTAGAATGATAAATTGAGAGGCAAAGCAATGAGAGGTGTATCTCTTGTCCTTATCTTACTGGGAACTTTGGCTGGCTGTCAGATCACCAATATTGAAGGTGAGGTCGATGACGTAAAAGTCAAAGTGAGCACCAATGACAAGGATAATGGCCACCCTGTTCATGGTGGTGATTTCTGTCCGCCGGGACAAGCGAAAAAAGGAAACTGTTAAATCAGTATTCCCTGTAAAGACGAGATAAAAAACCCTCGAACTGTGTCGAGGGTTTTGCATGTTTACAAACTGATTTTCTCTGGCTTTCTCTTCAATAAAGCCATTGAATTTACAGGTTTGGACCTGTAGACGGTCTGTGCGGCATGTTATTGCGCAGTTGGTTCATACCCTGGTACATGCGTAGGAACCACACAAGAATTGCCAACGCAGCAAACAACATACCAATCCAAGGAATAAAGTACGCAACAGAGTCTAGCAACGTACTATGCATCCAGTAATCACTTACACCAATCAACACACCATTTGATGTTGCTACCGTTACAATCAGAACAACAAAGAATGTCAGGTACAGGAAGAAAGTACGAATCAAACCGTAGTAATGCGAGTTCACTACGTCGCTGTCTTCGCCTTTATCCAAACGGTACCCAGCGTAAATGATTGCGACAACGCCTGAGATCAAAAACGTAAACGGGGTCAAACAGCTCAGGATGTACGCAACCCAAATCCCGTTATGAGGTTTGTTCATTCGCTTTTGCTCCTTTTGCTTCCGTTTGTACCGTATCTGTTTCGCCCATCGCTTCTTTGGATTTCACTTCTTCATACCAAAGATCGTGGTGCTCTTTCGCCCATGTCTCGTCAACTTCACCAGTGACCATCCCCTCTAGCGCACCTTCCATACCGAATAGACCGATGTAGATGTGGAAGATGAAACCACAGATTAGAATCAGTGCCGAAATCGCGTGAACAAGGTTAGACAACTCCATATGGCGACGAGTCTGACCGAAAATTGGGAAGTCCAGAATTAAGCCACTCACTGCAGCGATAGCACCAAAGAAGATCAGCAACCAGTAGATCGCCTTTTCCCCACCGTTTGAGAAGCCAGCCGATGGGTGCGTGCCTTTATGTTTACCTACCATGCCGCCCATTTTCATGAACCAACGGATGTCTGTCATGTTAGGGATAGATTTGCGCCACCATTTCAGTAGAACAAACATCAGCAAGATGAAGAACAGCGGCCCCATGTAGTTATGGTACTGCTTCGCCAACATGACGATGAAGCCCCAGAACTCAGTCGGTACGTACGGTTTTAAGAAGTGCTTACCGTAAACCAGCATCAAACCACTGAATGCTAGCGTTAAGAAGGTAAACGCCATGCTCCAGTGTAGTGCGCGGTCTAGTCGAGACCAGCGTTTCATCTTCTTGCCAGTACGTGGCTTGCTTAGCATCAGAGGACCAACGAATACGTAAGCCATGATAACCATTGCGATACTGCCGAAAATTGCGACAGCGCCCGCAGGAGACATCCATTTCTCTTTAAGAATGTACCAAGTCTCACCCGGAGTACTGATCAGCACACCGTGTTCCGCTGATTTCGACGTGGTATAGCCTTCTTGCCCCTCTTTGACCTGACGCCAAAAGTCTGCACCTGCAAGTTGCGTCATCTCCTGTTGTACCACTGGATATGTGTCTTCTTGCGCAGACGCTGGCATCGCAAAGGTCAGCAGTAATGCTGTCATCATCGACAGCATTACAAGAGACGCACGTTTAAGAGTATTTAACATGTGTCTCTCCTACTTAGCTTTTAGTTGCGTCGTAAGAAAGATCGTTACCGTCTGTCCAACCTGCGTTTTTCGCACCGCGCTCAACCACACGTTGACGGAAAATGTCAGAAACTTTCTCTGCATCACCCGCTAGCAGTGCTTTTGTTGAACAAAGTGACGCACACATAGGTAGCTTACCTTCAGCAATACGGTTCGCGCCGTACTTCTCACGCTCTTCTAGAGAACCTGGTTCTGTGTTTGGGCCACCTGCACAGAAAGTACATTTGTCCATTTTGCCACGCTCACCGAACGATGCTTGTTTCGGGAACTGAGGCGCACCGAATGGACAAGCGAACAGACAGTAACCACAACCGATACAAAGATCTTTGTTGTGAAGGACGATGCCATCTTCTGTGTGCTCGAAACAGTCAGCTGGACAAACCGCCATACAAGGCGCGTCTGTACAATGCATACAAGCTACAGAGATTGAGTTTTCGCCTGGTTCACCGTCGTTCAGTGTTACTACGCGGCGACGTTGAATACCCCACTCAAGCGCATCATCGTTTTCGTTCTTACATGCAGTAACACAGCCGTTACACTCGATACAGCGTTTGGTGTCACATAGGAATTTCATTCGTGCCATTGTCAGACTCCTTACGCTTTACGAATGTTACATAGGGTTACTTTAGTTTCCTGCATCAAAGTAACAGGGTCGTAACCGTAAGTGGTTGCCGTGTTGGCTGCTTCACCAACAACATAAGGGTCCGTACCTTCTGGGTACTTAGAACGTAGGTCTTCACCTTCGAACTTACCGCCGAAGTGGAACGGAATGAACGCCAGACCCGGTTTAACACGACGAGTGACCATCGCTTTCACCTTGATGCGACCTTTTTCTGCGCCTTCAACCCAAACGTCATCGCCATCTTTGAAGCCAAGATCGTTTGCGTCTTTCGGGTTCACTTCAACGAACATTTCTTGTTGAAGTTCAGCAAGCCATGGGTTTGAACGAGTCTCTTCACCACCGCCTTCGTACTCAACCAGACGACCAGAAGTCAAGATGATTGGGTATTCGCCAGACTTGTCTTCTTTCTGGATAGACTTGTAAAGCGTTGGTACACGGAAGATTGCTTCTTTGTCGTCCCAAGTTGGATAATCCGTTACAAGGTCACGACGAGGCGTGTATAGCGGCTCACGGTGTAGCGGTACGCGGTCTGGGAATGTCCAAACAATCGCACGCGCTTTAGCGTTACCAAATGGGATACAACCGTGCTTGATTGCTACGCGTTGGATACCACCAGACAGGTCAGTTTTCCAGTTTTTACCTTCCGCTGCAGCTTTTTCTTCAGCCGTTAGGTCGTCCCACCAACCAAGCTGTTTGATTAGCTTGTCAGAGAACTCTGGGTAACCGTCTTTGATTTCACAGCCTTTTGAGTAGCTATCTTCAGCAAGTAGGCTTTGACCTTCAAACTCAACACCGAAGCGCGTACGGAAGTTACCGCCACCCTCTGCAACCGTCTTCGACGTATCGTACAGAATGTGTGTGCCTGGGTGTTTCATCTCTGGCGTACCCCAACATGGCCAAGGTAGACCGTAAGTCTCACCATTCACAGGACCACCTTCTGCCTCTAGAGACGTCTTGTGGAATGTATGCCAGTTTTGTT
This sequence comes from Vibrio sp. MMH1-50, assembly GCF_022347645.1. NCBI lineage: Bacteria > Pseudomonadati > Pseudomonadota > Gammaproteobacteria > Vibrionales > Vibrionaceae > Vibrio > Vibrio sp. MMH1-50. The sequence goes on along the minus strand of NZ_JAKRGG010000050.1, from coordinate 25,585 downwards.
GGTGCGCTTTTAGACGCTCCGGGCTTTGACCTGTGTAACCGATGGTCCACATGCCTTTGTTGAATTCGCGCGTGATGTCTTCGATCACTGGCTGGTTGTTCTCAACACGGATGTTTTTGAACAGCAGATCTTCATAACCTAGCTTCTTAGTTAGCAGGTACATAATTTCGTGGTCAGGTTTAGATTCAAACAACGGCTCGATAACCTGATCACGCCACTGAAGTGAGCGGTTAGATGCTGTCACACTGCCGTGTGTTTCGAACTGAGTCGTTGCAGGAAGCAGGTAAACGCCGTCAGTACGATCGTTCATTACCGCTGCGACTGTTGGGTATGGGTCAACAATAACCATCATATCCAGCTTCTGCATCGCTTTCTTCATCTCAGGACCACGAGTCTGAGAGTTTACTGCGTGACCCCAGTAGAACATGGCGCGGATGTTTTCACGTTGACGAATGTTGTCTTTGTTTTCAAGAACACCATCCACCCAACGAGATACAGGGATACCTGCACTGTTCATTGGTTTTTGACCACCGTAAGCGTTGTCATCGAAACGACCTTTCACCCACTCGTAATCGATTTCCCACACTTTTGACCAGTGACGCCATGAACCTTCAGACAGACCGTAGTAGCCTGGTAGCGTGTCAGATAGTACGCCAAGGTCAGTTGCACCCTGTACGTTATCGTGACCACGGAAGATGTTTGCACCCCCGCCTGACTTACCGATGTTACCTAGCGCAAGCTCAAGTACACAGTAAGCACGTGTGTTGTTGTTACCAGTGGTGTGCTGAGTACCACCCATACACCACACGATACAACCCGGACGGTTTTCAGAAAGCAGTTTCGCTGTTTGGTAAACTTCAGACTCAGGAACGCCAGTTACGCGCTCGACTTCTGCTGGTGTCCATTTCGCTACTTCTGCACGGATTTCATCCATACCGAATACACGTTGACGGATGAACTCTTTGTCTTCCCAGTTGTTCGCAAATACATGCCATAGCACGCCCCAGATGAATGCAACGTCAGAACCCGGACGTAGCGATACGTAGTGATCCGATTTTGCTGCTGTACGAGTACGACGAGGATCCGCAACAACGATCTTACAGTTGTTCTTCTCTTTCGCGATAAGGATGTGCTGCATCGCAACAGGGTGCGCTTCTGCAGGGTTTGAACCAATGAACAGCATCGACTTACAGTTGTGCATGTCATTGAAAGAGTTGGTCATCGCACCGTAACCCCAAGTGTTTGCTACACCTGCTACGGTTGTTGAGTGACAGATACGTGCTTGGTGGTCAACGTTGTTGGTACCCCAAAGCGACGCCATCTTACGGAACATGTACGCTTGTTCGTTGTTGTGCTTTGCACTACCCAACCAGTAAACGGAATCTGGACCCGACTCTTTGCGGATGTCCATCACCTTGTTACCGATTTCTTCGATCGCTTGATCCCAAGAAAGCTTCTTCCACTTACCGTTTTCAAGCTTCATTGGGTATTTCAGACGACGCTCACCGTGACCGTGTTCACGCAGTGCTGCGCCTTTTGCACAGTGTCCACCAGCGTTGAATGGGTGGTCGAATGCAGGCTCTTGACCTGTCCACACGCCGTTTTGAACTTCAGCGTAGATACCACAACCTACAGAACAGTGAGAACAGATGGTACGTTTTACTTCTGTTTTCGCTTCTGGATCCACCGATTTAGCTTGTGCTTTCTTCATCATGCCCGGTGCAAAAAGACTTGCACCTACAACCGCACCACCAGCAGCAAGCGAGGTGTTTTTCATGAATGCACGGCGAGAAACGCCAAGCTGATTGGTTTCTTTGCTCACACTGTCGGAGCGTTTGACAAGTTTCATCCGTTATCTCCTAAAGTGTGTCGTAGTAATCGCGAATGTGTTGAGTTTCACGATACCCTTTCTTCTTCACGTCTTTTTCAGAAGGCTCAACCGTTTCTGAAGCGCTTGCCACTTTTGTTGTTCCAGCGACAACCGCACCAGCTACGGCTGCAGTCGTTAAGCCTTTCAGGAGATCCCTACGGCTTGTGTTTATTTCTTTATTATCTTTCATCATTGCTTCCTTACCTTACGGTAGATCTTTGGAGGCTATTGCCCCTCTATCGATATGACCAAGTACTGCTCGATTACTCGTAATCAGTGACGTTTTTCACATCAATTTTTAATTTGTGCTTACTGCTTTTGGTGTTCACGCTAAAGCGCACTTGTTCCAGTGTTAAGAACGCCTCACACAGTTGAGCTGCTGGCTTATAAAAGTTCGCGCTCTCTGCGTTTTCTAGTTGCTGAGTGAAAGAGTTGAACCAAGGTGCGATGTGTTTGTTAAACACCGCTTGTTGAAGATCTTCTTCTTCACCCGTTAGCATCGACATCACTTCACAAAGTGCTGCGATGTGGTCTTCCGGCTCTTTCACATTTTCATCGCGCTCGAAACCAAGCAGTTCCAAATCGTGACGAATTTCAGCCAGTGGTTTTTCCATCATTGCACCCGTCATGTGCCATGAGCCAAACGGCATCACTTCACCACGACCGATACCAATGAAAAGATCTTGGTATTCATCTTCTAGCGCTTCGCGGTTGGAATCTTTCGCCGCTTGTTGAAGCGCAATCCACGCTTTTTGCATTGCGCTTTCTGATGGTTCAACTTCTAGAGAAGTTAGGAACTCGATCATCTCTTCACTTGGTGCGCTACGGAAAAGCGCAGACAAAACCAAGTAGATCTCTGTTCTCAGTGTTTGTTCTTGTTCTCGTTGTGTATCCACTGCGAGCTCCTAGTATTTCAGTTGTTTCATTGGGTCTTCTGCCATCGACTCAAACATGTCGATCACACGGCAGTCTTCACACATCGCGATACGATTGATCGCCGCTTCATCGGAGAAATGAGAGTGACCGCGTAACTTGTTTTGTAGCATGTCGATCATAGACTGAGGTGCGAATGGCTTATGACAGCGAATACATTCCGCGGCTTTCTCTTCGTGAATCACAACCGCTTTTTGGCGCTCTTCTTTCACCCAATTCATGCGTGGCGTTAGAGTCAGAACTTTCTCTGGACATGCCTTTTCACACAAACCACATTGAATACAATCTTGTTCAACGAATTTAAGTGATGGAGATTCACCATCAGTATGAAGTGCACGTGTTGGACAAACCGCCACGCAGCTCATACACAACGTACAATCTTTGCTCTCACAAGAAACATTGCCGTAAGGCGCGTTCGCAGGCAGTTCAACAATGTTCTCAACCGGAATACGAGAAGAAGACATCGCATCCAGCGCAGTAAACAGACGTTGACGCTTGTTACCTTGAAGATCACCAAGGGCAAGGTCGAATGAATCTGTACATAGTGTTGGTGGACCTTCACGAAGTGATTCCAAGTAAAGGATATCGATAGTCTCTTTTGCGATACCAAGTTGATCCAATAGCTCTTGCGCGATACCCACTTCGTTGTTCAGAACACGAATGATGGTTGCAGGCATAAAACGAGAAGCCGCAAATAGCACTTGCGTCGCGCCATTAACTAGAGCTGCGAACCATGTATCGATACCGATAGAAGGAAGCTCTTCAACCACAATTGGAATCACGTTATCTGGTAGCGCTTTCAGTGCCATCACATTGTAAGTCTCGTGGCGAGAACTACAGATAAGAACGATAGGATCCAGACCGCCCGCTTGCTCGTAGTTCGCTAGCGTGCGTTCAATGAATTTTTGCGTATCTTCAGGATTAGGTAGCGCGTAATGAATCGCTTCTGTCGGACAAGCCGTTGCACAAGTACCCACGCCCTGACATAGGTATGGGTTAATCTCGATGCGATGGCCCGTTTTATCGCTGCCTTCACTTGAGAGTGCGCCAGCAGGACAAGCATCCACACAACGCTCACAACCTTTCACGCCACGAGAACTGTGCGCACATAGATCTGTATCTAGACGAAAGAATTTTGGCTTATCAAACGTACCCATTAATGTTGGGATTTCTTCTAGCGCTTCTGCCAGTTTTGGATAACCGCGCCCTACTGGGTAGTAACCCGGAACCGGAACCTCTTCTGACATACAGCTACTTAGACAAAGATCGAGAACAACATCGAAACAATCACTATTGATAGCGACTTTTGCTAGGTTGCTTGTTAGACCGTTATTTTCGATAAGCACTTCAAATGTGCCTAGGAAACCAGAAACCTGAACTGAGTTTGCAAAGTACAGTTCTGGATTGGTGCCTTTCTCTCCGTCTGTAGAAAGAAGTGTCAGGCTGTTCATTTGAGATAGCTGCGCGGCTGCACTCTCAATGATGGCAGTCGGTCCAACAATCAGTGTATTACCGCCACTCTCGTAGCTCACCGTTGGTGGAATAAGATTGGTCAACTCTACGGTATTCTCAAACGCATACAGACGCGCTTTACCGTTATTGGAAGTTGCTTGTTCTAATAGTTGTTTCAACATTGCTCAGTTCCATTTATACGCATGGATAGTTTCTTCCATCTTTCATTGTAGTTAGCGCAGGCGATTCTGCTGATTAACTCGTCAGTAACTACCCCTTTTAGGTAGTCCCACCCGGGTTATCACTGCCTGTTAGGCAAATGGTCTAACTTCAACAAGAATGGTAATGAGCAACAGACAGCAAATGTCGTGCCAATTAAATATAAGCTAATTTTCAATAGGTTAGCTATTTATCCTAGAAATTGTAGGGATAAAAAAACCGACTGGGACATTTTGTCTCAGCCGGTTCATTGAGCGTTTAGTCAAAATGTACCTATTCTTTGTGTGGTATATTTTGTCCCACCTCTTCAGGGGCTAGTTTTGTCTCTAGAATATCACTTTCATTAGATACTGTATTTATATCCAGTTCTTTTTGTTCTTCGGGAATTTCGGCACCTTCAGCAAGTTCTACATCAGCCGATTCAATATCACTTTCTTCATGAGATTCAGTTGATTGTGTCGTTTCTTCTGCTGGTTCTTCTTCCGTTTTCTCTTTCACCCAATCACGAAGTGTTTCAGCCACCCCTTCAGAAAGCGACTTGAGGTTACTGTAATCATCGTCGTAATCATCCAAACCATCGCGAACGTTAAACTCTTCTGACAAGAACATCTTACGCAGTGCGGCTTTCTTAACGCTCTCTGAAGCCTCAGACACTAATAGCTGCGCTACGGACATCTCTTCAGGATCAGTAGTTTCGTTTGATGCCTGTTGAGATTCAGTCTCTGTCGCAGAAGCCTCAGTAGCTAATGCTTGCGCTTCAGTGCTTAATTCTTCATGAGCTTGTGCGGTTTCTGGTTCAGTAGATTCAACAGACTCCACGACCTTAGCGTCTGTAGGCTCGGTTGTGGTTTCTTCTAATTTACGTTTCGACCAACGGCTAAAAAAACTAGTTGCCATTTGCTCTGCCCGCTCCTTTGCGTTTCTTACGTCTTACTTCTAACAATTCACCGTGGCGCCCAATAAAGGCTTCCATCCAAGCTTGAATAGCTAACGGCATATCATTAGATAATACTAGGTTATCGCCATCCATATATTGCGCAGCGACAGTTTGAGACGCCGTAAGCAATTGAATCGTCGGTGTATCACCAGAGTCGACATTATCCATAACCAAAAAAAGCTTTGGTTGTTGCGAGCTCAGGTTAAAGCGGTAATCGGTGCGCTCGTCTTTGTGCAATTGCAGCAAGCACACGTGTTGAGTGTCTTCGGTTGGGTTAATTTCAAATCCCGTCAGTTGCCATTGGGTCGTGACCCAAATACCGGTACTGATCTCATGCTCTACAAGATCCACGCCTATCGACCATGAATCTTCATTTTTCTCGAACTGTTTCTTATCCGACATAACTCACCCAGTTTGTTCTATGTTGGCTTTAAGACAGAAAAGGACATTTTGTACTTTGCTTTCAACCATTTTAGCGGTACAAAGCAATAAACGCGCCAGATTAAGCCTTACCTTCGCTAAGCTCATAAGTTCAAAACTAGTAGAAATTCAAATTAGCACCTGTGTCATTGCTGCGATATCGCAGAATTAATCCAGAATCGAAGCAATGCCTCGCAATTTTCCTTATAACAGCTATTTTGGAATGAGAATTGCTTTGTTGTAGCGTTAAGACGAATAGACCCATTAATGAGAGCGTGTATCGGCTCTCTCATTCATTAGGACATGACTGTGGTAAAACCAAACATTATTAAAACCAGTGAAAATCCCCTACAGACCATCGAAGTAGAAGTGTTTGACGAATACGGTGAGAAGCTAACTAAGCAAATCGCCTGTGAGCGCCCTCTTACGGTGATGTTGAACTGGAAGGAAGTCGTTACGCTAATGACGCTTGGCTCTCGTCCTGAAGCGCTTGTGTTGGGTTATTTGAAGAACCAGAGCTTCTTGTCTGATCCTGAAGCGATTGAATCGGTCATTATTGACTGGGAAACGCACTCAGCTGCGGTTATCACCAAAGAAAATACTGAGCACTTAGAAGGCGCGCTGAAGAAGAAGACGGTGACGTCTGGTTGTGGTCAAGGCACTATGTATGGCAACGTGATGAAGCAGCTTGAAGATTACCAAGTGCCACAAGTGCCGCTGAAGCAATCTGAAATCTACGCGGCGCTTGAAGCATTAACGCATTACAACGATACCTACAAAAAAGCGGGCGCTGTGCATGGCTGTGCCGTGTGTAAAGGCAACGAAGTGCTGTCTTTTGTGGAAGATGTTGGTCGTCACAACGCAGTTGATACGCTAGCGGGTGAAATGTGGCTTAATCAAGAAACGGGTGAAGATAAAATTTTCTACACAACGGGGCGCCTTACATCAGAGATGGTGATTAAAGTAGCGCAGATGGGTATCCCTGTTTTACTTTCTCGCTCGGGCGTAACTCAAATGGGTTTGGATCTGGCGAAAAAGTTTGGCATCACTACTATCGCTCGTGCGAAAGGCTTACGTTTCCAAGTCTTCACTGGTGCAGAGAAGATTGATTTTGACGTGAAGGGAAATCAATAACTCATCATTAATTCACCAAATGAGTTAGACTTAAGTCATCATGTGGATTCACAAAGGATGTGAACTATGAACAACGATCAGCTGTGGAATTATCTACTCACCCCAAGCGGCATCATCGTTTCGATGATCATTACCTTCGGGCTCGTTGGGATTTATGCTTATCTAATGAGGCAATTTAAGGATTGAACGCCACAATATAGCGCTAGCAAAGCATTAGCACTAACACAGAATAGACATAAAAAAAGACCTCGCAATGAGGTCTTTTTCTTTATTCGGAAGAAGGATTAGCCTTCGATACCACGAGATTTTAGGAACTCAGAGTAAGTACCTTTAAAGTCTGTGATTTTACCATCGCGGATTTCGATGATGCGTGTTGCTAGCGAGTCTACGAATACACGGTCGTGCGATACGAAGAACAGTGTGCCTTTGTACTGCTCTAGTGCCGTATTCAATGATTCGATCGATTCCATGTCCATGTGGTTGGTTGGTTCGTCCATTAGCAGCATGTTTGGTTTGTGCATCATTAGCTTACCAAGCAGCATACGACCTTGTTCACCACCAGACAGTACTTTTACTGACTTCTTAATGTCATCTTGACCAAACAGCATACGACCTAGGAAGCTACGAACCACTTGCTCGTCATCGCCTTCTTGACGCCATTGACCCATCCAATCCGTTAGGTTTAGGTCTTCTTCGAAGTCGTGTGCGTGGTCTTGCGCGTAGTAACCGATGTTCGCGTTTTCAGACCATTTGAACTCACCTGTACGTGGTTCTAGTACACCAGCAAGCGTGTTTAGCAAGGTTGTTTTACCCACACCGTTCTCACCGATGATTGCAACGCGCTCACCAACTTCAAAAATCGCATTGAAGTTAGCAAACAGGTCGTCTTCAAAACCTTGGCTTAGGTTTTCAACAATCAGAGCGTTACGGAATAGCTCTTTAGACTGCTCAAAACGAATGAATGGGTTTTGACGGCTAGACGCTTTTACTTCGTCCAGTTTGATCTTGTCGATTTGCTTAGCACGAGATGTTGCTTGTTTTGCTTTCGATGCGTTTGCAGAGAAACGTGCAACGAACGTTTGTAGCTCAGCGATTTGTGCTTTCTTCTTCGCGTTGTCGTTTAGTAGACGTTCACGAGCTTGAGAAGCCGCTGTCATGTACTCGTCGTAGTTACCTGGGTAAACACGTAGCTCACCGTAATCCAAGTCAGCCATGTGCGTACATACTGAGTTTAGGAAGTGACGGTCGTGTGAAATGATGATCATTGTGCAGTTACGCGCGTTTAGCGTGTCTTCCAACCAACGGATAGTGTCCATATCCAAGTTGTTGGTTGGTTCGTCAAGAAGCATTACGTCTGGGTCTGCGAATAAAACCTGCGCTAGAAGCACACGAAGTTTCCAACCCGGTGCAACTTCACTCATTAGACCGAAGTGTTGCTCCATTGGAATACCTACAGCAAGAAGAAGCTCACCCGCTTTTGCTTCTGCCATGTAACCGTCCATTTCCGCGAACTGAACTTCTAGGTCAGCCACTTTCATGCCGTCTTCTTCGCTCATTTCAGCAAGTGAGTAGATACGGTCACGCTCTTGCTTCACTTCCCATAGCTCTTTATGACCCATGATTACTGTATCGATTACAGTGAATTCTTCGTATGCGAACTGGTCCTGGTTCAGTTTTGCAACGCGCTCGTTTGGATCGTAGCTTACGTTACCACTTGTTTGTTCAAGCTCACCGCTCAGGATTTTCATAAAGGTTGATTTACCACAACCGTTAGCCCCAATTAAGCCGTAGCGGTTACCTTCGCCGAACTTAACTGAGATGTTTTCAAATAGCGGCTTAGCGCCAAATTGTTGAGTAATATTCGCTGTGGAAATCAAAACCTTTACCTTAGCAATTCAAGTTTATTGGGAAAAACCGCGCAACGTTACTGCTTAAGGCTACACACTTCAAGTTTTGTTTTTATTAATTAATGAGAAAAAGCACTGTTTAGCGAACTGATTTTTGAGATTTGGCTAACATAAACCTTGCTAAATTTAAGTGTTCTCACTTTAACCGACTCAAAACTGAGACATAAATCCGTCATGACTAACCATTGACATACCCCATGAAATTGGGTTTATAGTGCGTCCCCTTTTATCAATTCCGTACGTTATTCCTTTATTAAGCGTCAGTCTCTATTAAAGAATCGAAACTAAACGTACGGTCATTGGGTAAAACTCGCATATCGCGATAAAGCAACTACACTAACTCTAACCTTCTAAGTTTTAAGAGAATTTTATGCATTTCATGGCGCGCATTTTAATGCTAGTCGGTCTCGTGCTTTCTTTACCCGCTCACGCTGAGTGGGAGTACGAATTCCAACCTGAGCCTCAAGTCTTGCCTGTAGCGCAAGAGATCACTCAGGAGATCAATAAGCTGCCAGAGCCTTTGTTTATGTCTGACCAAGACAAACGTAAGGTCAACCAACTGCTCAATGCAGTAATGAATGAGCAGCGCAAACAGACCCTTATCTTTGACCAACACCTAAAGACATACCGCGATTCTGGTGAAGACAAAGAGTGGTTTGAGACACAATCCAGTTACCTTACGGTTAACAGCCTAGGACAAAGTAAAGAGCGTTTATTAGAGCTTACTGACCCCATCACGCACGATAAACTGACCGGTTTCGGTCCTTATGGTGTCACGCAGTTTAAGCAAGAGTGGCGTCAAACTCAGCTTAACGTCGAGTACTTGGTGTTCTTCCAGATTCGTTCTTTCAAATCTCTGATTAAAGAAATCCTGATTTCACCGATTCCGGTTGTTTGGGCTGGCATCAAAGTGTTGTTTATCTATTTCGGTCTGGTCTGGTGGTTAACTAACAGCAAGCGCATCATTACTCTATTCCGCGAAACGCAGCTAGATAACATCACAAAGCCGCCAATCTGGGTTCGTTTGATTTGGTATACCAGTCGTGCGCACAGAGCAATTGCTTGGTTGATTGCGATTACGCTTTCTCTTCGTGTGCTATCAGAAATTCCTAGCTTGCAGCATCTGATTATTCTAGAAATCTTCACTTGGTGGGTTCTAGGTGGTTCTATCGCGATTAGCTTTATTCTCGAGTTTGCTTATCGCAACAGTCGCAGTACTAGCCAAGAAGTGATTGCCCTGCGCCTTTCGACCATTCGTCGTTACGTTTGGAGCGCTATTGTTGCTGGCGTAATTCTTCAAATCTCGATTCGTACGCTGGGTAAAGGCACCATCTACTCGTGGATCTACAGCGCGCTGTTCTTCTGGTTTGTATTGGTGACGCTGTCGGTATTGCGCCTATGGCGTAAAAAGGTATTTGAAGTCGCGGAGAAGCTCTCTGATCGTCCTGTGTGGGTAAACTGGTCTATTCGTCGTAAAGACACCTTGTTTCTAAGCATCATTGGTACGGCTATATGTGCCGTGTGGATTACGCTGCACAGCTTCAAACACCGTATTGTCGCAATGTTGTCTAACTACACTATGTTTAGCCAAGCGTTGGCATACTTGTTCCGCATCGAAGTTGCCAAACAAACAGGTAACAAAGGCGGTGATACCAACCTAGTAAGAATCAAAGGCGAGCAAACATTCGAGTATATTCTTCCTGGTAGCGAAGACAGCGAGTTGGTCGAGTATGCCTCAGACGAAGTCAAGCAACTGTCTAAATACCTGCTGACAGATAGTCCTGCGGTATGTGTAATTTCTGGTGAACGTGGCGTTGGTACAACGACCTTCCTTCGTACGATCCTGAACAAAGTGAAGAACGCCAAACCGCTTTATCTAAACTGCCCATATGCAGGCTACAGTGAACTACTAAAAGAACTGGCTCTACAACTTGGTTTGGAGGAAGACGCGTCTGAGATTCAGGTTCTTGCGCATTTACGTAAAAGTGATACGCCTTACCTTATTGCAGTTGATAACGCCCAGCGCTTAGTTAAACCAATGGTTGGCGGTTTAAGCGGTTTGATTAAGCTGACTAACCTACTTCGTCGTTCTAAGAAGAACCACCGCGTTGTGATGGCGATTGAGAAAGCAAGCTGGCGTTTCGTCGACCGTGCTCGTGGCGAACGTTTGTTGTTTGACTGGGTGGCGTTTATGCCGCGCTGGAGTGAAAAACAACTGTCTGCGCTGTTTGATACGCGTATTAACCAAGAGATTGAGAACCCAGTAACGTTTGATGGTCTTGTCGTCCCTAAGCAATGGGACCAAGAAGACATCACGGAAGAAGAACGTGCTAAACAAGGTTTCTACCGTATTCTGTGGCATTACTCTGATGGTAACCCGACAGTGGGCTTGCGCTTTTTCCGCTTGTCTCTGCGTCAAGACAAAGAGACGCAACAAGTGGTGGTTCGATTGTTCCATGCACCAGAGTCTCAAGAACTAGAAAAAATGCCGAAGCCAATGCTGGCAGTGCTGCGCTCAATTGTTCAGCTTGAAGTGGCATCGCCGGAAGAGTTGTCTGAATGTACTCAACTGAGTATTGCGGAAGTTATCGGTACTCTGCGCTACTTCCAAAGCCGCGGCTTTATTGAGTGGAGCGAAGACAAAGCTCGCGTGTCGGATCATTGGTTCCGTCACATTACCAACGTTCTCGACCGTCAACATTTATTGGTGAAATAACGATGAAAAAACTACTCACCGTATTAGCGTTATCGCTATTAAGCACCTCTGCATTGGCGACTGAAGAGATCGCGAGTGTGGATAATATCTCGCAAATCGCTAGCCTAATTCGTTGGAGCGGCGTGTTCTTCTCCATCATTGTGATTGCCTCAACGTGGCTACTGCTTAAGTTCATGAACTCGATGGTAGAGAGCATTGGTAGCCAGTTCGTGCAATACCGCATGGTGCTGCAAAAGCTTCAATCTTTCTTGCAGTTCTTTATCTACTTAACCGCTGGCTCTGTCGTGTTTATGATGAGCTTCCGTATTAACGATCAAATCCTTGCTTTGATTGGTGGTACGTTAGCGGTTTCGGTTGGTTTCGCATTGAAAGACCTAGCCGCATCCTTCATCGCGGGTATGACGGTTATGGTGGATCGCCCGTTCCAAGTTGGTGACCGCGTCACGTTCGAAGGTAACTACGGCGATATCATTGCGATTGGTTTGCGCTCTGTGCGTATGCGCACCCTAACCGATGACATCATTACGATTCCAAACAACAAGTTCTTGAGTGAAGTTGTCGTCAGCGGTAACTATGGTGCACTGGATATGCAGGTAGTGATTCCGTTCTATGTAGGCATGAATGAAGACATTACGTTAGCGCGTGACTTGATTCAGGAAGCGGCGTCTTCAAGCCGTTATATCCACCTACCTAAGCCGGTAACGGTTCTTGTCAAGCAGACCATTACGGATAACTACTTGGCGATTCAGTTAACGTGTAAAGCTTATGTGGTAGATACCGCCTACGAGAAGCTGTTTGAAACCGACATTACTCTTCGTGTGATGAAAGAGTTCAAAAAGCACGGTATCAATCCTCCGAAGATTGCAGTGCATACAGGTTAATTCGACGTATTCCTCTCGCGTTTAGAGAAGGACAGATACAAAAAGGGTCAGTGATTTACACTGACCCTTTTCTTTGCGCGTTACGAATTGGAATCACCGGTTAAGCGATATTCGTTACCTCAAGCAGTAGCTCGGCTTTCTTTGGCAGGTAGATACTGAACGTACTGCCTTTGCCCCATTCCGATTCAGCTTTTAGCTCGCCGCCTGTTTGACTAAGAATACTTTGCGAAACAGAAAGCCCTAGCCCGGTACCGTCGCGTTTAGTGGTATAGAACGGAGAGAAGATACGACTTAAGTTTTCTGGCTTGATACCGCAACCTTCATCAGTGACATGAATCGCAGCGCCTTTCAGTTCACCGTCTTCGATCCAATCTTCACTCACAACTGTTAGCTTACCTTTGCCGTCCATCGCGTGAATGCCATTCATCTGCAAGTTCACCAGAATCTGCAACAAGTGGTGGCGATTGATCTCAACCGAAGTATGAGCCTGTAAATCGGTGACAAACTCGATGTCGCGCTTTTTAGTGCCGGTTTTAACCAGCGTAATACTCTCATCGATAATTGGATTCACGTGCTGCCACGTAATTTCGTCTTGTACACCGCCCTGACGGCTGTATTGCAGTAAGCTGCGCGTGATATTACGAATACGGTCAATTTGAGCGTGAATCGCATCAATCTCTTCCTGAACGCGGCTTGCCTCTTCACCTAGCTCAAATTGAATCAATTCAACGTTACCCAGAATCACTGCGGTTGGATTGTTAATCTCGTGGGCGATCCCAGCAGTCAACTCACCCAGTGCGGCAAGCTTTTCGTTGACGACGAGCTTGTCACGGGTTTGGTTGAGTAGTTGAATATGAAGTTCAAGCTCTTCAGTTTTGTCTTTCAAACTCGCCGTACGTTGTTGAACTTTACCTTCCAGTTCCATGGCAGAGTTCTTCAGTTCGACTTTACGATCTTCCAAAGCATCAAGCATGTTGTCGAACTGGCGCGCCAACTGAGCCAGCTCGTGGTGTTCATCCAACCCTAATGGACCAATGCGCTTTTCTTTGCCCAACTGGACAAGCTTCACGACCTTGTAAATGCGCTCGATTGGACGGAATAGATCACGTGAGCCGCGATACACCATCACGCCAGACACCAAGAGCAGCATTAAGGTAATCAAGCTGATCTCAACGATATTGGTCATGTAGGCTTTGACGAATGGCCACATCAAGTAACCGGTGTAAAGCATACCAATGACATTATCGTACTGGTCTTTGATTGGTTGATAAGCGGTGATATACCAAGCATCGTAAACAAACGCGCGGTCGACCCATTGCTCACCTTCCGCCAATACCTTGTTGTATACCTCAGAACTTACTCGCGTACCGATAGCACGCCCCAAACGTTGGTCGCTATCTAAGGGAACGTTAGTACTAACACGAAGATCATCCAAGAATACCGTCAGAGTCCCCACTGGACGGAGGGTGTCGTTATCGCTCAAATAGATAAGATCACGAATTTGATCGACCAACACCGTGCTGTTGTTAAGCAGCAAACCGCCATCTAAGAAACCAATTAAGTCGTTCTGTTGGCTGTAAACTGGGATCACAGTTCGGCTCACCAAGCCACGCGCTTCCACTCCACCATTCTTTAGAATCGGTACTTCAGCACGTTTGGCGAGTTCAGGGTCTAGTTTTTCCAGCTCTTTTCTGTCGAGAACATCGAAGAAAGATTCGCGCTTAGTTAAATCCATAAAGCGGAATTTGTTTTCCATCGAATTAACACGTTGGAAGGACAAAAAGTCCAAACCGTAGCGTTTTTTCTGTGCAGTCACCCACTTTTGCAACTCTGCTTGTGGGACATTTTGATTCACTCGGGTTCGGAAATCATAAGAATCCGCGAACGATTTGACGTAGTTCGCCTGCTTTTGTTGCAGCAGCGTAATGCTGTTATTAGCGACACCCAAACGCTCCGATACGTCTAACAACGCGTTTTGCCACGTATAGTGAATCGACCAATAGATCGTAATGCCGATAAGGGCTATCAGCGTTAGAAAGATTGGCGCAGATGTCAAAATCAACAGTCGATAACGCACCATGGTTTTGAATCGGTACGTCCATTTAGACAATCCTTTGTGTTGCTGCCAACTACTACTCGGCATAATCCTCGTCCTCAGAATCCCACTCTTTGTATTTGCGCTCTAGCGTTTTTCGTGCCACTCCTAAATCTCGAGCCGCCGCCGACTTGTTGCCTTCGTGCAAATTAACCAATTGTTGGATATGCGCTTTTTCCACTTCTTTTAGTGTCCAAGTGTTTGGATAGCCTTCACCAGAGAACTCTTTGCCTTCTTTGAAGGTTGGCAATTCTTCACTGTGTGACACGGTAATGGAGACATTAGGTAAAGCATGACCGCCATTGAGTTCACGCCAGTGATGCGCGGGCGGTTTACCTAACAAAATACAACGCTCGATGAGGTTTTTAAGTTCGCGAATGTTACCTGGCCATTCGTACTCACTCATCGCTTCCATATCTTCATGCGCCCACTTCGGTGCTTGCATACCCAGCTCACTGGTCAGCATATTGCTGAAATATGGAACCAGTTCAAACAAGTCTGTTTTACGCTCACGTAGAGGGGCAACTTCAATCTTCAGCACGTTCAAACGGTAGTAAAGGTCGCTACGGAAGTTACCTTTGTTGACCTCTTCTTGCAGGTTGCGGTTGGTCGCCGCGACAATACGAACATCAATGCTGATTTCACGCTCAGAACCAACCGGGCGAATGGTGCGCTGCTCTAACACGCGTAGCAGTGACGCTTGCATGGACAAAGGCATCTCACCGATTTCATCAAGGAATAATGTGCCGCCATTGGCTACGCGGAAAAGACCTTCGCGAGATTTCTTAGCGCCAGTAAAAGCCCCCGAGGTATGCCCGAATAACTCACTCTCTAAAAGCTCTGGTGCAATCGCGCCACAGTTAAGTGGGACGAATGGACCTGTTCGACCGCTTGCTTGGTGAATGCCTCTCGCTACCAACTCTTTACCGGTGCCCGACTCACCTTCCACTAGGACAGATGCGCGAGACGGCGCAAATTGAGTGATCAGTTGTTTGAGCTGGCGAGTTTTTTCCGAACCGCCAATAATCTCTGAGGTGTTGTGACGCTGATAGTCACGCTTCATCGCGTATTGCATGCGTTCGTTCAAACGACGATCCATACAACGACTGACCGCTTTCAGCATCTGTTCTAGGTTAAACGGCTTGAGGATAAAGTCCGATGCACCAAGCTGTAGGGCTCGAATCGCAATTTCCAAATCCGCGTAGCCTGTCATAAAGATGACATCCGCGCGTTTATCGTCATCTTCAAACGCCTCTTCCCATTCAATCCCTGAACGCCCCGGCAGGTTGATATCCAACAGAATCAAATCGTAGTGGCGTGAGTTACGTAGCTCTTCCGCTTCTTCAATGCTGCCCGCTGTATCGACTTGAGAAAACAGCTTGCCCAGAGCCTTTTTAAGGATGGCTTGCATACCGAGTTCATCATCAACGACCAGTACTGAAAAAGCGTTGTATTGTTGGTTTGTACTAATATGGGATTGAGTAGACATATTTACCCCAGTTGGATTTGAATGGGACAGAGTGTACCAAGTTTAAACAGAGATACCCTACAAAAAGTGCGACATTTTGTACCAACGCAAATTTTTATGCAAATAAGTCCATGAATTAGCGCATAAATCAAACATTTTGATCTTGTAAAATGTTGGCATCTTGTTTGCTATATGGAGTGTCCAAGTGGTCTCAGGATGCGGGAGACATCAACGCGTAATCATCGCTTCTCGCTCCCTCACCCTAAGGTGACTTGTGATATGAGCGCGCTATGACGCTCTGGCGACTTCTTTAGTAACTCAAGACTTTAGAAGCCAAAGAATCATTGGAAAGGAAACAACTAAAATGAAAAAAATTGCGCTGACTCTAGCTGCAACGTCAATCACTCTTGTAAGCTACTCTGTTTTTTCAGCTCAAGATGGCGAACACATTCGCCTGGCAACAACAACAAGTACTTACCACTCTGGCTTACTGGACTACCTACTTCCTCAATTTGAAAAAGACACTGGCTACAAAGTGGATATCATCGCGGCGGGCACTGGTAAAGCGCTGAAGATGGGTGAAAACGGCGACGTTGATTTGGTAATGACACACGCTCCTAAAGCAGAAGGTGTGTTTGTTGAGAATGGCTACGGCGTCCTTCCACGTAAACTGATGTACAACGACTTCGTTATCGTTGGTCCTAAGTCTGACCCAGCACAAGTGAAAGATGATGCATCCGTACTCGACGTATTCAAAGAGATCGCAAACAAAGATGCAACTTTCATCTCTCGTGGCGATGATTCCGGTACACACAAAAAAGAATTGGGCATTTGGGCGCAAACTAAGATGGAACCAAACTTTGGTGGCTACCGCAGCGTAGGTCAAGGTATGGGTCCTACTCTGAATATGGCTTCAGAGATGCAAGGCTACACCATGACTGACCGTGGTACATGGTTGGCTTACCAAAACAAATTGGATCTTGCGATTCTATTCCAAGGCGACGAAAAACTGTTTAACCCATACCAAGTGATTTTGGTTAACCCAGAGCGTTACCCAACCATCAACTACCAAGGTGCGAAGGCGTTCAGTGACTGGTTAGTAAATCCGCACGGTCAAGAGCTGATCAACAGCTTCCGTCTGAATGGTAAACAATTGTTCGTTGCGAATGCTGAGACCAAATAACGCAATATGAATCTTGCTGATACAACACTAGAAGCCTTGCGCTTACTGGTGAATTTTGATGCAGACCTATGGGAGATCGTTGCGGTCTCCTTTAGTGTTTCTATTACGGCAATATCTTTGGTGGTATTGCCGTCTATTTTGATGTCCTTTGTCCTCGCCTACACCGACTTTCGTGGTAAGTGGTTCTTGCTGTCCATTGTGAACACCTTACAGGCGGTGCCAACGGTCGTAATCGGTTTGCTGCTCTACATGCTGCTATCGAGAGCGGGACCTTTAGGTGATTGGCAAATGCTGTTTACGCAAAAAGCCATGATCTTAGGGCAAATGATCGTCTGTTTTCCTGTTCTGGTTTCTATGATGCACGGTGCGCTTCAATCGAGTGACCGTCGCGCGGTTGAAACGGCGATTACGTTAGGAGCGTCAATACCTCGTATCGCTGCTACTATGATCTGGGAGACACGTTTTCCTTTATTGGCGGCTATCATTGCGGGATTCTCACGAATCGTCACAGAGGTAGGTTGTTCAATGATGGTTGGTGGCAACATTATGGGCGTAACCCGTAATATTCCAACTGCCATTGCTATGGAAAGTAGTAAAGGTGCTTTTGCGCAAGGAGTTGCATTAGGAATTGTATTACTATCGTTAGCGTTAGCGCTCAACTTCCTCTTATCGAGCATGAGAGGCAAAGGCTATCTAAGAACATGAAGCAAGCAATCGACTCGCCATCGACCCAATGTAAGGGTGAATTATGACTATAAAAATTACCGCCGAGCAATTGTCCATGCGCTTTAAAGAGCGTGTGCTTTTCCACATCCCTGAATTAGCCATTGGTCCCAACGACGCGATTTACCTAAAAGGTGACAATGGCGTTGGTAAAACCACCTTACTTAAGATCCTTGCGGGTTTGCTCAAGCCTTCAACGGGTAAAGTGGTGGCACCGAAAGATACTTGGTTGAAGAAGTGGACGCGTCGCAATGGTCGTGTTGACGTGATTTATCTCCATCAGTCTCCTTACCTTTTTGACGGCACTGTGTACGAAAACGTCGTTTATGGAGTTAAATATCAACAAGACACGGCAAAAGATAAGCGAGCTCAAGTTATTAGTGCGCTGCGCATGGTAGGGTTAGAAACCTTAGCCGACGAACACATCTCTGTATTGTCCGGCGGTGAAAAGCAACGCGTAGCAATGGCACGAGCTTGGATTTTAAAACCATCGATTTTGTTGATGGACGAACCAAGTGCCTCTCTCGACCAAGAGTCGATTGAACGTCTGGTTATCATGGCAAAAGATCTGCTTGATCGTGGCTCTAGTATTGTTGTGACTAGCCACCAAGCGAACGCGTTGACGGATTTATGTAAAAAACAGTGGTGGATTAAAGACAAGACTTTGATAGAGTCTCCACTCTTGTATGTCATACCAAAAGAAACATCCCAAGAGAACGCATATGCTTCAGCCAACACAAACTAGTTGGGTCATTTTGGCTGGTGGTCAAGCCAGCCGTATGGGTGGAAAAGACAAAGGTCTGATCGAACTGAATCAGAAGCCACTCATCGAACACGTTATCGAACGTTTATCTCCGCAAACACCACGCATTCTAATCAATGCGAACCGAAACCAAGACGCCTACCGTGCGTTTGGTTTCGTCTTCAGTGATCAATTTAAAGATTTCCCAGGTCCGATGGGCGGTATCCATGCGGGCTTGGTTCATGCAGAAACCGATTGGGTTGGCTTCGTCCCTTGCGACAGCCCACAAATCAACACCGACCTTGTTGAACGTTTTTGTAATGCAGTAAAAGAAGACACCGATATTTTGGTTGCTCATGATGGCGATCACCAACAGCCCGTCTTCACGCTTTACCACAAGCGCGTACTGCCAAAGCTGACCGCGTTTTTAGAACGAGGCGATCGTAAGATCATCCTACTCTATAAAGAGTGCAACACCAGTTACGTTGACTTTAGCGACTCACCAAACTGTTTCGTCAACTTAAATACGCCTGAAGAATTGGCGCAATTTGGACAACTCGAATCATGAAACACACGCTAAATATCCCTATTCTTGGTTTTGCTGCCTACTCTGGTACGGGCAAAACTACGCTACTTGAAGCATTACTACCAAAGTTAACCGACGCAGGTTTACGCATCGGTATGCTAAAGCATGCCCACCATAACTTCGATGTCGACCAACCGGGCAAAGACAGCCACCGCCTACGTAAAGCAGGCGCATCGCAAATGCTGATCTCTTCTCGTAACCGCTTCGCGCTGATGACAGAAACACCAGAGTCAGAATCTGAGTTTGATTACCTACTGACGCGATTTGATGAAGACAAGCTAGACGTGGTTCTAGTGGAAGGCTGCAAAAACATTGCCTTTCCTAAGATCGAATTGCACCGTGAAGAAGTCGGCAAGCCTTGGCTTTATCCAAACGATGAAAACATCATCGCGATTGCTTCAGACAGCGGCGAATTGGAATCTGAACTGCCACAAATGAACATCAACGATCTTGAAGCAATTGCCCAGTTCGTTATTCAGTATGTTCAAGAAGCGAAAGCACCAAAGAGTAAAGAGAAAGAAGGTGCTTGCTGCGATACCCTTTCTCCGGCTTTCCTTTCTGTGGTTCAAGGACAAGAAAAGATCCTATCTTTGGTGAACACAGTTGCTGAAACCGAAGCGTGCAAGATTGAAAATGCATATGGTCGTGTGCTAGCAGACCACGTGATGTCACCAGTTAACGTGCCGCAATACACCAACTCAGCGATGGATGGTTACGCTATTCGCGGTGATGACATCGAGCGCGACAACTACCAAGTGGTTGCTGAAGTGATGGCGGGTCACGCTTACGATCAACCTCTGGAAGTTGGTCAAGCGGTTAAGATCATGACGGGCGCCCCAACACCTATCAATGGTGATACCGTTGTTATGCGTGAACAGGCAACACAGCATGGCGATACAGTCACGTTCAATGGTGCAAGCATCAAAGCCGGTCAAAACGTTCGTCAAGCGGGTGAAGACTTAGCAATTGGTAGCGATGTGTTTACCGCAGGCACTCGCCTAGCCTCCCCTGAGATCGGCATGATTGCTTCTCTTGGCTTTGGTGAAGCGAATGTGTTCCGCAAGTTGAAAGTTGCTGTGTTCTCTACCGGTGACGAAGTGCAAGCGCCAGGCACAGATCAGAAAGCGAATTCAATCTACGATTCAAACCGTTTCACTATCATGGGCATGTTAGAGAAACTTGGCTGTGAAATTTTGGATTTCGGTATTCTAGAAGATAACGAGCAATTAATGATTGAAGCGCTCGAAAATGCTTCTGCGCAAGCCGACGTAGTGATGACTTCTGGCGGCGTATCCGTTGGCGATGCCGATTACATTAAGCTGGCGTTGGACAAACTGGGGCAAATTGATTTCTGGCGTATCAACATGCGTCCTGGTCGTCCGCTTGCGTTCGGTCAAATCAATGATAAACCTTTCTTTGGTTTGCCGGGTAACCCTGTGGCGGTGATGGTTTCATTCATCAACTTTGTTGAGCCTGCGCTGCGTAAGATGCAAGGTGAACAAGGCTGGAAGCCACTCAAAGTCAGTGCCATTGCCACAGAAAACCTCCGTTCTCGCCAAGGTCGTACCGAGTTTAGTCGCGGTATCTACGAACTCGACGAAACAGGTCGTCTAACGGTCCGCACAACGGGTAAACAAGGCTCTGGTATCTTGCGCTCAATGAGCGAGGCAAACTGCCTGATCGAAATCTCCCCTGCTGTTGATACAGTAAAAACGGGAGAAAGCGTGACAATTATCCCACTTCAAGGCAGAATCTAGCCCAACTAAAAATGAGAAGGTCAGCACGTCTGACCTTTTTATTGATGACAGAAAAACTTTTCAGAGAGACAGCTATGGCTCGCACCATTCTTTACACTTACAAAGACCAAGACAAAGAACTGACGTTCTCATACCAGCAACACCGCAATATTCAAGAAGCGGTTGCAGAAGCAGAAGGTATCGATATCACTGAGTTCCTAAAGATGGAGCAACAAATCGAAGCAGTATCTGATACTAAAGCGGTGCGCAACTACCGTGATAACTACTTCAGAAAATTAGGCTTTAGCAAAATCACCCTAGCTCAAAAAGAAAACTTGGGTGTAGGCAAAAAGAACAAATAAGCCAAGCTACACAGATCAAAACAAAAACTCGCGATTCGTCGCGAGTTTTTTTATACCTATTCTGTTTGTTCGTACTCTATAAGTATAAAGCCCCGTTTCACCTTAAAGGAAAACGAGGCTTTCAATATAGGTCTTATGTATTTTCGCTTACCGAAAACTCAGACGATTATTTGATGTTTAGGAACGCAGCACCACGTACGCCACCTGAATCACCATGTTTTGCTTTGATGATCTTTGGACATTTAGCGACAGAAAGCAGGTACTTAGGAATACGTTTTGGCATCTCTTCGTAAATCAGTTCGAAGTTAGATAGACCACCACCTAGTACAACAACGTGTGGGTCAGTCGCAGTAAACAGGTTCGCAAAGCAGATTGCGAGAAGCTCCATAAAACGCTCAACGTGCTCAACCGCTTTTGCTTCACCTTCTGCGTGTGACTTAATGATATCGATCGCTTTCTTCTCTTCGCCATAGTAATGCGCGTAAAGAAGCTCGAAACCACGACCAGACAGGTAGCTATCTAGACAACCTTTCTTTTCGCAACCACAACCTAGTAGAGGCGCGTTTTCGCCTAGGTGGAACCAAGCGTCGATAGGAAGACGTGTATGACCTACCTCACCCGCAACGTGGTTACGACCAGAGAATACTTTACCTTCGTAGATAAAGCCGCCGCCAAAACCCGTACCAAGGATCAAACCTAGTACAGATGGCTCGTCTTGAAGGTCTTCATCCCATGCTTCAGAAAGCGCGAAACAGTTTGCATCGTTTTCGATTTTTACGCTGCGACCGATTTTAGCTTCCAGATCCGCACGAAGTGGTTTGCCTTTTGCGGCAGGTACGTTAACCGTTAGTACGGTTGCGTCATCCGCATCTTCCATGCCAGGAAGACCAAGACCAATAGTACCTTCACAACCAAATTCCGCATCGTATTTGTTAACCAGACCTGCGATGGTTTCTACCAGCAAATCGTAGTTGTCTGTTGGTGTTGGTACACGTTCAGTTGCTACACGCTCAAGTTTTTCGTTAAACGCACCAAACTCGATTTTAGTGCCACCGACATCAAAGCCGTAATACATGCAATTCTCTCCTAAAATGCTCAAACGACTCCCAAAATATGCTGGAGTCAAAAAGATAAACTTTAGGCATTATCCATATCTGTACGCCTGCAAACCGTGACGGAATGCAGATTTATCCCCTCGTTGAAGCCAGTTGAACAACAAGCCATCAACAAAAGTTCATTCCTTAGAGTTAGCTCTCGATTTTAGCCCACTCTTTGAAACGTTTCAGATGCGGGCGAGACCAGTCGGTTTTTACTCGAGTTTTCGTCAGCATGTAGGTTTCACGGAAGGCTTCAAACCACAATTGCAGACACTCCGAAGCTTGCTCTTCACCTGCCTGTTTGAATACTAACGTCGCCACTTCTGCCGTTGATAAGTGTTGCTCGTTATCCGAGCGACGCATAATGTATTCAGACAGTGATTCCGGCTCAATAGAAAGCACAGGCAAAGATTTAAGAAACTCTGAACGGCGGAAGATCTTACGTGCCTCACGCCAACTGCCATCAATGAAGATCATTAGCCACTTTTTATCCGAGCCATCGGATATCTTCAAACGCTCTGGATTTAAGCCGTCCAACAAACGTTCAGGCTCATCCACGTAATCTGCAGGGAAGACAACCACAGGTTGATAAGCATCGTTCTCTAGCAATGCCAACATCTCTTCAGAAGGTTCGGTACGATTCCATTGATACACGTAGGTCTCTTGAATCGTATCAGCAATAAGACGCCCAGTATTACTTGGCTTAAACACTTCGTTTTCCGATACGATCAGCATGCAGGCAATATTGGATTCAATGTTTGGCTGAATCTCGCACAAACAATATTGTTCAGAAACCTGACAATAAGGACAGCGAACCACTTTACAACCGCGAGCGTTAAACGGCTTCGTTGAGATAGATTGACGGTGCTGGTATAAACGATGGAAAGCGTGGATTCTCATGGATAGAAAGTGCCAGTTGTTAGGGTCTTCATAAAGTAGAGCGCGATTCTACTTGCATAGAGGGTTAGTCTCAAGAAATGCTGATAAACGGACGGGCATTCACATTCCTTTCTTCTCGTTGAAAGATACGGTGGAGTGTTAAGGTCTTAACAAATAAGCGAATCAAACAAGGAAATTAGTGTGCCCGAAACTGCATTTAACGACCCTTCTTGGCTACGACTCAGCATCTTCATTGGTGTTTTGTTGCTGTGCACCTTGTGGGAAAACAAGCGACCGAGAAAGCACCTGACTGTCGACCGTTCATTTCGCTGGTTTAACAACCTCACATTGGTCGCACTAAATAGTGTCGTTATTGCCATAGTTATGCCGATTGCAGCCTTTCAAGCGGCCATCATCGCTTATGAAAACCATTGGGGCCTACTCAATGCTCTTGCCTTCCCGACTTGGTTAAATGTGCTGATAGCCGTTGTGCTACTCGATCTCATCATCTACCTACAGCATTTAGTCTTCCATCGAGTTAAACCTCTATGGAAGCTTCACCGCATGCATCATGCTGACTTGGATATCGATGTCACAACCGGGACACGATTCCACCCGATAGAAATCATTCTCTCTATGGTGGTAAAAATCGCCGCTGTGTTTACTTTAGGCGTCTCTCCTATTGGCATCGTTGTGTTTGAAATCGTATTGAATGCCAGCGCCATGTTTAACCATAGCAATGCAAAGCTGCCACTGCCTTGGGACGCGACGTTACGTAAGTTGGTTGTGACACCAGACATGCATCGCGTTCACCACTCCATCATCGTGCGCGAGACACATTCAAACTTTGGCTTCTTCTTGTCTATCTGGGATCGCTTGTTTGGCACATATCGAGCTCAACCGGAGTTAGGACATGATGATGTTGTGATTGGTGTTTCAGAGATTCGCGACAAAGACGAGCAAAGATTAGATAAACTGATTACCCAGCCATTTCGTTACAAAGAAAAGTCTTCCTCATGAGCCGCTCAATGAAAGTGAATGTGTTTGGAAAAGTCATGCTTGCGGAATGCAAAGATGGGGTTTGGACGCTTTATATCGATTCAGAAACATCGATAAAGCGCCCAATCAGAGATTTGGTAGTGCCGCCATTTCTAGAAGAAGATGAGTTGCTGACCTACCTCGATGATATGTATCACGAATATGCAACCGCAACTCACCCCAGTGTATTTAGGATTGAATAGAAATCTTTAGGCTTTAATCAAATTACGTTTCTTGTTTGATTGAGTGACGCCAACAAACAAGCCGATAATCCCCAAAACAATCGATGAGATGGCGAGCACACTCACGTCTTGTTGTTTATTTATGGCTGCGTATACAAATGCAATACCAAAAAAGATGGCACCAAAGCTAAAGCCTGATAGCGCAGCAAAAATACCGAAGCTCGCCAGCTCCTTAAAGTTATCCATAACACTTCCCTGTTGAAAAATACGTAATGTCAAAAAGTTAACGGAATATCTGACGAGAGTGACGATTCTTTTGCGAATTCCACAACCAAATTGATACCCCAATAGAAAATCCTAATAGCAACGTTTGCCATTGCAGTTGTCCACTGCTCTCGAAGATACCCAATCCATAGTGTGCATACGAGTTAAAGCCTACGCTGCTTAACATAATCAATAAAACTAAAACCAGCCCGGTCCGTCGATGCTTGATCAACAAATACACGGCAAGCAAATCTAGGAGACCCAAAGCACTCCAATACATGTTTAACCAGCCTGGGGCAAAATCGTAAGGCAAAAAGCCATCGACAATATTGTCGTAAAGGTGAATAACGCCACCTACTGTCAGGCAAAGGCATAGGAGAAACACTACGAATTTATCCATTATCGTTTCCTTTCCTTATCTGAATGAATGCGCAAAGCATATAGAAGTCAGCTAAACAATTGTAATTTCATGACCATTTTTGAGACCGACAGAGCCTTTAAACAGTACGTGAGGACTACGAAAGAACAATAATAAAGGTTCTCTCTTGTCGATCTACTTCTGATAAAAGCATAGCGTTTGGTTTGGGACTTCGCTTAGTTGAGAAAATTTGGCTCCTTAATGCGGAGTTGGAGTGGCGGTTTAGCCTAAATGTGTGCCCATATATACCCAAGTGACTTCAAGATGCAGGATTCAGAGCGTTGTCATTGATTCGAGAGTAAGGAAAACAACGCAGTGTAATAGCCAGCTCTTTCCAAGTTGT
>NZ_JAKRGG010000049.1:0-31113 GCF_022347645.1 Vibrio sp. MMH1-50 | reverse complement strand
CTCGTCATTCTGAACAGCGAGGGACGAGCGTGATTCAGAATCTACCAACAAAAAGTGCTGTGGCAGAGGTGTTTCCTCTCGCTTCACAGCACTTTGATATTAGATTCCTGCTCTCGCTTAGGTTCGTCGGAATGACGGGGTCTTTCTTCCCGTCCTAAACAATAAAGCTTGCGCCTTCTTCTGCGCTCGAAACGCTTTGACGAATCACGCTAAAGAAGCCGCGACCCCAAGTCTGTTGTTTCACTTCAGTATCCATCTCTAACAATTCACGGTCAGTAACATCGCTTAGGTTGTTCAGCTCGCCAGTTTGGCAATCAACGCGGAT
The DNA here is from genome assembly GCF_022347645.1 of Vibrio sp. MMH1-50. Taxonomy (NCBI): domain Bacteria; kingdom Pseudomonadati; phylum Pseudomonadota; class Gammaproteobacteria; order Vibrionales; family Vibrionaceae; genus Vibrio; species Vibrio sp. MMH1-50. The sequence goes on along the minus strand of NZ_JAKRGG010000049.1, from coordinate 30,788 downwards.
GATGTCGCCATTGCGGACTAAGCCAATCGCTCCGCCACGAATTGCTTCTGGAGAAACGTGGATTGCTGATGGAATCTTACCCGATGCACCAGATAGTCGACCGTCCGTCACGAGCGCGACTTTAAAGCCCGCTTTCTGCACGTTGCCGAGAATTGGCATTAGTTTATGCAGCTCTGGCATGCCGTTCGCTGCAGGACCGTTGTGCGTCACGACCACGATGCAATCTTGGTTTAGCTCACCGCGTTTGTACGCCGCTTCCACTTCGTGTTGGCATTGGAATACGATCGCAGGGGCTTCGATGATGCGCTGATCTTCTTTCACCGCAGAGACTTTCACCACCGCTTTACCCAAGTTACCGTGAAGTACGCGAGTACCACCGGTGTTTTGGAAAGCTTGCGTTGATGCAGCGATCACTTCGCCGTCTTGGCTGCCACCACATGGTGTCCAAGTCAGTTTGCCGTCGACTAGTGTAGGTAGCGTCATTTGGTCTTCGAATTCGCCGAATACCGGTTTCACGTCACGGTGAAGCAAGCCCGACTCGTCCAAACGATGCAATAGCGCAGGTACGCCGCCAGCTTCTTGGAATGCGTTCATGTCAGCTGGACCATTCGGGTAAACGCGCGCCAATAATGGCACCACTTCAGATAGGTCGCTGATGTCTTGCCATGTCAGAATCAAACCCGCTGCACGCGCCACTGCCAACATGTGAATAGTGTGGTTGGTACTGCCGCCCGATGCCAAAAGAGCAATAATGCCGTTGATCAGGCTCTTTTCGGTGACCACTTCAGACAATGGACGGAAATTGGCTGAACCTGCATTCATTGCCGCAATTTTCAGAGCAGCGTGATCAGTCAATGCCTTGCGCAGCTCAGTATGTGGATGGATGAATGCCGAACCTGGCAGCATCAAACCCATTGCTTCAAACACAAGCTGGTTGGTGTTTGCTGTGCCGTAGAAAGTACACGTGCCAGCTGAGTGGTAAGCGCGACACTCCATATCAAGCAGTGCGTCTTTGCCTACTTCGCCCGCCGCGTATTTTTGGCGAACGTCGACTTTCTCTTCATTGCTGATGCCCGTTGCCATCAAACCTGCTGGCACAAATGCCGTTGGTAGGTGTGCGTAAGACAGCGCGCCCATCAATTGTCCCGGTGCGATTTTGTCGCAGATTCCCAGAAGCAAGGTCGCATCGAATACGTTGTGGCTCAGTGAAAGCGCAGTTGATTGAGCAATTAAGTCACGAGAAAACAGTGACATATCCATGCCTGCTTGACCTTGAGTCACGCCATCACACATTGCTGGAACGCAGCCAGCAACTTGCGCGGTGTGACCATAACCAGACAGCACTTGTTTGATTTGATCAGGGTAGTGTTGGTAAGGCTGGTGGGCACTTAACATATCGTTGTAAGCACTGATCAGCGCTACATTCGAATGCGTGAAATCCAGAATGCTTTTCTTTTCTGAAGAACAAGATGCCGCAACAGCGTGAGCCAAGTTACCGCAAGACAGACCGACACGACCTTTGCCCGCTTCGGCTTGGACTTCAGTGCGAGCAAGAAACGCCGCACGCGCCTCTTGGCTGCGCTCAACTAAGCGTTGGGTAACGTCTAAAATTACTTGATGAGTCATGCCATTGCCTCGTCTTGCACTAGGATTAACTCAGCGGCATTCGACACAACGTCTTCGATGGTTGCATCGATGCTGACGAAAATGGTGCGAGGCTCATTTTCTGGGCGCTCTAGGGCTTCGAACTGACTGTTGACCATGTTCTCTTTCATGAAGTGACCTTGGCGAGCACGCATACGCTCAAGGATCAGTTCTTTGCTGCCGTCTAGGAAGAGGAAGGTCACGTTCTCGTTGCCTTCGCGGATTTGGTCACGATAAATCTTTTTTAGTGCCGAACAGACAATAATGCCGTGCTCGTTTTTGCTTTCTAAGCTATAAGCAGCGTCGCGGATACGTTCTAACCAAGGCTTGCGGTCGTCGTCGTTCAGAGGTTGACCTGATGCCATCTTCTGAATGTTTGCTCGTGGGTGAAGATCATCACCATCAATGAATTTACGTCCCAGCTTTTTCGCCAAGTGCTCACCAATTGTGGTTTTGCCACTCGCACAAACGCCCATAACGACGACACTACTACCAGCCATAACTTATCCTCATAACAAATTTGCGCGTGATCTCAATTTTTGAATTCACTTTAAAATATGGGTTTATCTTATTCATGTTATCGGTAACATGTTACCGGTAACTCAAATAAATGTGAACCACAACACAAACAATAATTTTTAAAGGTGAACCCATGGAACAGCTAACCCAAGCTCCAGACCCTACGTTCCTATTAACGATTGCAGTCCTCGCGATTGCGGCGTTACTTGTATTGATTATTAAGCTAAAAGTGCACGCTTTTGCTTCCCTAACTATGGTGAGTTTAGGTACTGCGATTGCGACTGGCGTTTCTTCTGACCAAGTTGTCCCAACCATGATGAGTGGTTTCGGTGGCACGTTGGCTTCAGTTGCATTGCTGGTTGGTCTTGGCGCAATGATCGGTAAGATTTTGGAAGTAACTGGCGGTGCGCAAGTGCTGGCAGATACTTTGATTGGACGCTTCGGTAAAGAGCGCGCACCATTTGCATTGGGTGTGGCTTCACTACTGTTCGGTTTCCCAATCTTCTTTGATGCTGGTCTAGTGGTCATGATGCCAATCATCCTAAGTGTGGCAGCACGCTTTGGTGGTTCGCCAATCAAATACGCACTACCAGCAGCGGGTGCGTTTGCAGTAATGCACGGTTTTGTTCCTCCGCACCCTGGTCCTGTTGCAGCAGCAGAATTTCTAGGCGCAAACATTGGTCTACTGCTTGTTGTTGGTATCCTAGTGGCTATCCCAACTTGGTACCTAGGCGCTTACTTATTTGGTCTGTACGCGGGCAAGAAATTCGATATCCCACTATCAAAAGCGTTCTTCAACGGTGAAACACAAGTTGATGAATCTAAGCTGCCAAAATTTGGCACAGTAATGACCATCCTAGTGCTGCCTGTACTGCTAATCTGTTTAGACACAGTACTGAACACGCTAGCGGTTGCGGGTGTGATTGATGGCAAAACAGCACTGGTTGAGTTCCTGCGTATGCTAGGTAAAACACCGGTAGCACTTCTGATTACTCTGCTTGTGTCTCTTGCGGTATTCGCGAAAGACTACGGCATGGCAAAACTTGAGAAGCTGTGTGGCGACTCATTGGCTCCTATCTGTGGCGTTATCCTAGTAACAGGTGCGGGCGGCATGTTTGGTGGCGTACTGCGTGCAAGTGGTATCGGTGATGCACTAGCAGACGTTCTGACTGACACAGGTATGCCAGTGATCGTAGCGGCATTTGTTATCTCTACCTGTCTGCGTGTTGCTCAAGGCTCAGCAACCGTAGCACTAACGACAACTGCAGCACTTATCGCGCCAGTAGTGGCTGCATCAACTGGTTTGAGCGAGCTAGACCTATGCTTTATCGTTATCGCGATTGCAGGTGGTGCAACAGTGCTTTCTCACTTCAACGACTCTGGTTTCTGGCTAGTATCTCGTCTACTAGAGATGGATGAGAAAACAACGCTAAAAACTTGGACGGTAATGGAAACTTTACTTGGTGGTATCGCGTTTATTATCGTAGCAACATTAAGCTTTATTCTTTAGAGGTTACCCATGACAACACTTGAACAACGATTAAGAGAAATCAAAATCGTCCCAGTTATCGCAATCAACGATGTAGCACACGCTCTGCCACTGGCAAAAGTGTTGGTAGAAAACGGTTTACCATGTGCGGAAGTAACATTCCGCACTGAAGCGGCGGCTGAGTCGATCCGCATCATGCGTGAAGCGTACCCTGAACTGCTGATCGGTGCTGGTACAGTACTGACAACAGAGCAAGTGGACATCGCGATTGAAGCGGGTGTGGACTTTATCGTGAGCCCTGGTTTCAACCCAACGACAGTGAAATACTGTCAGCAACGCAACGTGACAATCGTACCGGGTGTGAACAACCCAAGCTTGGTTGAGCAAGCAATGGAAATGGGTCTACGTACCCTGAAGTTCTTCCCTGCTGAGCCTTCAGGCGGCGTAAACATGCTTAAAGCACTAACGGCGGTTTACCCAGTGGAATTCATGCCAACAGGTGGTGTAAGCCCATCGAACGTGGAAGATTACCTAGCGCTGAAATCGGTTGTCGCTTGTGGCGGTACTTGGATGGTGCCAACCGCTATGATGGACAACGGCGATTGGGAAGGTATTGCTGAATTGGTTCGCGCAGTTAAGTAAAACGCGCAAACGGCTCCGAAATACCCCCGAACGTTTTAAAACGTGAATAGAAAAAGGGTCATCAAGTAATTGATGACCCTTTTTGTTTATCTGCTTAAACCAGCAAAGTGATTCATGCGTGATTAACGCATCGTCACGAACTCTTCAGAACCTGTTGGGTGGATAGCCACAACAGAGTCGAAGTCTGCTTTGGTTGCGCCCATCTTCATTGCTACGCCGAAGCCTTGAATCATTTCATCAACGGTAAAGCCGATGCCGTGTAGACCAACAACCGTTTCTTCTTCGCCAGCACATACTAGCTTCATCTTACATGGTTGACGGTGCTTAGTAACCGCTGTGTACATCGCAGTAAAGCCAGACGTGTAGACCTTGATGTTGTCTTTGCCGTACTTCTCTTCTGCTTCTTGAGTCGTTAGACCGATAGTGCCGATTGGTGGGTGGCTGAATACCACAGTTGGTACCAAATCGTAGTCCATCTTCGCGTTTGGTTTGTTGTTAAACAGACGCTCAGAAAGTTGACGACCCGCTTTAACAGCCACTGGTGTTAGCTCGATACCGCCTTCCATGATGTCACCTACACAGTAGATGCCTTTCACGTTCGTTTCTTGGTACTCGTCTACCTTGATGTAGCCACGATCGTTCGTTGCAACGCCTGTTGATGCTAGGTTGATAGCGTCAGTTGCTGGGTGACGACCGATTGCCCAGATTAGGGTATCTACGTTTTGGCTCTCACCGTTTTCTAGGTGCAGAGTTAGGCTGCCGTCTGCTTCTTTTACCACTTCTTTTGGCACAGAGTGGGTGTGCAGAGTCGGACCTTCTGCGTCCATCACTTCTACTAGCGTTTCAATGATCATTGGATCGAAGCTACGTAGCGGTGATTCTTTACGAACGAATAGGTGCGTTTCTGTGCCAAGTGCATGCAGTACACCTGCGATTTCAACCGCGATGTAACCTGCACCGATCACTGCAACGCGTTTTGGTTGTTCAGCAAGCTCGAAGAAGCCGTTTGAATCGATGCCGTATTCTGCGCCTGGGATGTTTGGAATCGTTGGACGACCACCCACTGCGATCAGGATGTGATCCGCTGTGTAGTGTTCACCATTTACTTCAACTGTTTTCTCGTCAACGAACTTAGCAAAGCCTTTGATAACGTTTACTTTGTTGTTGCCAAGAACGCGGTCGTAAGATTGGTGGATACGACCAATGTAAGCCTGACGACTCTCAACCAGTTTGCTCCAGTCGAAACCTTTTACATCTACATCGAAGCCGTAGTCTTCTGCGTACAGGTTCATTGCTTCTGCAACTTGCGCACCGTGCCACATCACTTTCTTAGGCACACAACCAACGTTTACACAGGTACCGCCAAGGTCTTGAGCTTCGATAAGCGCTACTTTAGCACCGTACATTGCCGCACGGTTTGCTGATGCGATACCGCCGCTGCCGCCGCCGATACAGATATAATCAAAATGAGTCGCCATTACTTTCTCCAAGAGCTTATTAATTTTGTCTGACAATAATTACATTGGGGTGGTGGGTGATGAACTCAACAGCCCAACGGAATTGTTGTTAATTCCATGTCCCTATCATAAATCGAGTCTAGCAATTTCCTAAATGGGAAAAAGTGACATTGCTTATGACAAATAGCGATGAAAGGATAGCAAAGCGGAATAAGGCGCTATTCCGCTTGGTGTTTTTCATGCTCAGGGGAGGGGAAAAGCATTAACCGCAGCAGCTTGTAGACCCACAACCGCCTTGAGCTTGAGCGTCTTTGCCGTCCGCAAGATAAGTGTTGGTTAGGTAGAAATCGCTAAACAGCTGCACGAAATCTTCCGATACTGTCTTCTCTACCAATCCTGATTCTAGGATGTGCTTTTGCCATGCCTGCATTTTTGGCAGACCACAGAAGAAGTCGTAACCAGAATGCGCTTTGACGATGGCAGCGCGATGCAGAAGCGGCAACCAAGCCATGTCCACATTGCTTAGTTCATCGGATTTGAAGAACTTGGTTTCACCAGACAGTTGGTTTTCTGCTTTTTGGAACGCTTTGATCAGTTTCTCTGCTCGTTCTTCAAAGGTTGCTTGGTCTTTGCTGCTCATCGTGCCGCATTGTGCCAAGTAGTGTTTAGAACCTAGGTAGCTCCAAGCTCGGTCTAGTGCGCGTTGTTCGTTTGTCACGCCTTGCTCTAACGGACCGTATTCGTCTTCGATGTATTCGATGATCGCATCCGACTCAAACAGTGCCGTGCCAGATTCTGTCACCATCACAGGCACTTGACCGTTTGGTGAGATATCTAGGAACCATTGTGGCTTATCTTTTAGGTTGATGTATTCAATCTCGTAAGGGATCTGTTTTGCTTCTAGTGCCGCAGTTACGCGTTGAACAAATGGGCAAATTTTAAAACTGATAACTTTAAGCATGGTCATTTCTCTCTATGTTTTAGCTTGTTTACATCCCTAAGACGCAGGCAAAAAAGAAAAGACGAAGCGAAGACGAAAATTTTTAGAAAATAAATAAAAAAAAAGCGCAACGAGGTCATCATTGCGCTTTAAGGTTATGAAATTCAGTGTTTTTTTATTCTGGAACGATCCAGTCGACTTTCCAGTGACCCGTTGCTGGCGCGATCGCTTCTTGCAGGAATGGCAAAATTTCTTTCATCTGGCTTTCCAGTTTCCACGGTGGGTTAATCACGATCATGCCCGATGCCGTCATGCCGCGCTCGTTGGTGTCTGGAGATACGCCCAATTCGATTTGCAGAATTTTGCGAATGCCAAGCCCTTCCAAACCTTCAATCATGTCTTCGATGTCATGGCGGTTTACTACTGGGTACCAAATCGCGTAGATACCCGTTGCCCAACGTTTGTGGCTTTGGTAAATCGCTTGCACGACGTCGCGGTACTCTTTCGCTAGTTCGTATGGTGGGTCAATCAGCACCAAACCACGACGCTCTTGCGGTGGCAGGCTGCCTTTTAGACGCTTAAAGCCATCTTCTTTGTAGATGCTCACCTGACGATCGCGGTTGAACTCTTGCTCTAGTAGCGGGTGATCGGCTGGGTGCAGCTCAGTTAGAACCATGCGGTCTTGTGGGCGGATTTGTGCACGTGCAACACGCGGTGAACCTGGGTAGTAACGAAGATTCTCACCGTTGTTCAATGTTTTGATTGAATCGATGTAGCTTGCGATCTCTTCAGGGATGTTTGAGTTATCCCAAATGCGCGCGATGCCTTGTTTGTATTCGCCCGTTTTCTCAGACCATTCGTGAGTCAGATCGTAGCGTCCCACACCCGAGTGGGTATCGTGATAAACAAACGGCTTATCTTTCTGCTTTAGTGCATCAAGAATGAGGCTTTGAACGATGTGTTTTACCACGTCAGCATGGTTGCCAGCGTGGAAGCTGTGGCGGTAACTTAACAAATTAAACTCTCGAAACACTCTTTGACTGAGTGTGGTCTGTGATTTTCGCGATATGGCGGTATTATACTCAAGTAACTTGAAGAAGTAGAACTTCGATTCAAATCAGTATCACTGATAGGGATTCGCTATTGAAATTTCTTTAAGTCACCCATACTTAGTATGAGTAAACAAATTGAACCTAAGTGGGATTGTGCCGCTCCAATAGAGTGCCAAACCGAACTTAGGCATAACAAGACTCAAGGACAGAGTAAGCGCTCTTTGACCCATTCGGTCATTGCTGCATCGAGAAAGGGAACGGAAATCCCCCCATCCATGTTGTCGGCTTGCCTGTGCATTGAGTTCGCCTACTGTTTTGCAAATACCAATAGAGTCTTTGCAAATGCGAATAGGCAAATACAGAGCCAAAACACAAAAGGAATTATTCATGTCTAATCCACTTCTTACGTTTACGGATCTTCCTCCGTTTTCGCAAATCAAACCAGAACACATTAAACCTGCAGTGGAGCAGGCGATTGCGGATTGTCGTGCCAAGATTGACGAGGTACTTAAAGACAATGCAAACCCAAGCTGGACCAGTGTGATCGCGCCAATTGAAGAAGCGGATGACCGCTTGAGCCGCATTTGGTCACCAGTGGGTCACATGAACTCAGTAGTGAACAGCGAAGCGCTGCGTGAGGCTTACGAAAGCTGCCTACCAATCCTGTCTGAGTACGGTACTTGGGTTGGTCAGCACAAAGGTCTTTACGAAGCGTACAAAGCGATCAAAGCCAGCGAAGAGTACGCGACGCTAACGCGTGCACAGCAGAAGACCATTTCTGATTCTCTACGCGACTTCGAGCTTTCGGGCATCGGTCTACCATCAGATGAGCAACATCGCTACGGCGAAATCAGTAAGCGCATGTCTGAGCTGAGCTCAAAATTCTCCAACAACGTACTGGATGCAACCATGGGTTGGACCAAGCACGTTGTCGACGAAAAAGACCTAGCGGGTATGCCAGAATCTGCACTTGCAGCAGCAAAAGCGGCAGCAGAAGCAAAAGAGCTCGATGGCTACCTAATCACGCTAGATATCCCATCTTACCTACCAGTGATGACGTACTGTGATAACCAAGACCTACGTAAAGAAGTGTACGAAGCGTACGTAACGCGCGCTTCTGACCGTGGTCCAAATGCAGGCAAATGGGACAACACAGAAATCATCACTGAGCAGCTAAAACTGCGTCATGAAATCTCTCGTATGTTGGGCTTCAACACTTACAGCGAGAAATCTCTGGCAACCAAAATGGCAGAGAACCCAGCGCAAGTTCTTGGCTTCTTGAACGATTTGGCAACCAAAGCGAAACCACAAGGTGAGCGCGAAATCGAAGAGCTACGCCAGTTTGCGAATGCGGAATTTGGTGTTAGCGAGCTAAACGTATGGGACATTGCCTACTACAGCGAGAAGCAAAAGCAGCACTTGTTCCAAATCTCGGATGAAGAACTGCGTCCTTACTTCCCTGAATCAAAAGCAGTAAGTGGTCTATTTGAAGTGCTAAACCGCGTGTTTGGTATGACAGTAACAGAGCGTGAAGGCGTGGATACTTGGCACGAATCAGTGCGTTTCTTCGATATCTTCGATGGCGAAGGCACACTGCGCGGTAGCTTCTACCTAGATCTATACGCACGCGAACACAAACGTGGCGGTGCGTGGATGGACGATTGCCGTGGTCGTCGTGTGACGCTATCAGGCGAGCTACAAACACCAGTTGCTTACCTAACGTGTAACTTCAACCGTCCAGTGGGCGACAAGCCTGCACTGTTTACACACGATGAAGTCGTGACTCTATTCCACGAGTTTGGTCACGGTATCCACCACATGCTGACGCAAGTAGAAACAGGCGCGGTATCGGGCATCAACGGTGTGCCTTGGGATGCGGTTGAGCTACCAAGTCAGTTCCTAGAAAACTGGTGTTGGGAAGAAGACGCGCTGGCGTTTATTTCTGGTCACTACGAGACAGGCGAGCCGCTACCAAAAGCGATGTTAGATAAAATGCTAGCAGCGAAGAACTTCCAGTCGGCGATGGGCATCCTACGTCAGCTAGAGTTCGGCTTGTTCGATTTCACTCTGCACACAGAATACGACCCAGAAGTGGGTGCTCGTGTGCTTGAAACCTTGGCAGAAGTGAAAGATAAAGTGGCAGTTGTACCAGCGGTTGAGTGGGCGCGTTTCTCACACAGCTTTGGTCACATTTTCGCTGGTGGTTACAGCGCGGGTTACTACAGCTACCTATGGGCAGAAGTGCTGTCTTCGGACGCGTTCTCTCGCTTTGAAGAAGAAGGCATCTTCAACAAAGAAACCGGTCTAAGTTTCTTGAACAACATCCTAGAAATGGGTGGCAGTGAAGAACCAATGGAGCTATTTAAGCGCTTCCGTGGTCGTGAGCCAGAAATTGATGCGCTATTGCGTCATTCAGGTATCGCAGCGTAATCTCGATTGAGAATGAAAATGGGCAGCCAAGTGGCTGCCCATTTTTTTGTTCTTAGATTCAGCTTTTAGTATCTGATTCAGAGTGTTATGGATTTACGCTGCGATTGATCGGGTTTTGAAGCGAAATCAGCGTCTCGGTGGATTGCACTTCGTCGATCGCTTGAAGCTTATCAATCAATACAAATTGTAGCTCCTCAATCGACTTGCACATCAATTTGACGAATATGTTATACGCGCCTGTGGTGTAGTAAGCTTCTACCACTTCATCGAGGGCATTTAGCTTTTCTAGCGCTGAATGGTAGTCGCGTGCGGCATTCAAGTTGATGCCGATAAAGCAACATACGTCATATCCTAGCTTTTTGGTATTGACGATTACCTCAGTACCTTCGATGATGTCTGCCGCTTTCATTTTCTCGATACGAACGTGGATGGTCGCTGGGCTGACATTAAACTGTTTTGCCATTTCCGCGTAAGGCTTACGCGCATCCGCCATCAGAGTTTTGAGAATCGCGCGATCGAGATCGTCGAGTTTAGGCAAGCTCGCATTCATACAATTATTTCCGTTGGGTATGAGGTTTAAAGTTCATTTTATACTCACAGCGGACAGGATTCACAAGGTTTACGCAGGGATAACCGCGAGGTAGCTCTGAAGTCATGGAGTTGATGTGCCATTTTTTCTGTTTTGCATAGCGATCATGTTCAGTGCTGTCGCTGCGGCGCAAGAGCAAAAAGTCCTCGTTGTTCACTCTTACCATCAAGGTTTCTTCTGGACGGATTCTATCCAGCGTGGTTTCACCCAGCAGCTTGAAGGGCGACAGCTCGATACGCGCGTGTTGTATCTCGATTCCAAGCGTAGCCAAAGCCAGCACTTCTTCAGTCAGCTGGAGTCCCTTTACCGCACTAAACTAGGCGAAGAGCATTTCGACGCGATCGTTGTTAGTGATAACAATGCACTTGCTTTGATGCAGCGCTTATCTTCTGTCATTAAAGACACGCCGGTGATTTTCAGTGGCATCAACAACTATCATCCTTCACTGCATCAGGGGTTGAAGGCGACAGGTGTGATTGAGGATGTCGATCTGTCCGCCAACCTCGCCTTAATTGAGCGTTTGCATCCGACCCACAAACAAATCCTTATTGTCAGTGATCATTCTGTTACTGGGGCGGCACTTCGAGCTCAGATCGAAGACTTTCTTGATAATAACCCAGCATATCGCGACAAAATTCTTCATTTAGTGCCGGAAACGGTAGATGACCTAAAACAACAAGTGTCGCAAATGAGCATCGACAACGTGGTGCTGTTTTGGACTTACTACCGCGATATTCACGGTAATGTTGCGACCGATAAAGACTGGCGTGATATCAACCAAGCCTCTAATGCGCCGCTGTTTATGGTGCATGATATTGGACTTGGGCATGGTGCAGTCGGCGGTGTGATTCAAACCGGTTATCGCCAAGGTTTTGAAGCTGCGAAGTTATTGGCGCAAGTGCTGGATAACCTACAGCAACCTTTACCTGCAATTGTGCGTGCAGAATCGGACATCAAACTCGACTATCAATCGGTTGTGCGTTGGGGTTTAGGCGCAGAACAAGAAGCCTCGTCGGTGTTCTTCAATAAGCCAGTGGAATTTACTGAGCGTTACGCCCGAGAAATTAAACTGTTTGGCAGTGTGCTGGTGGCGATGACCATCGTGATTATGCTGCTTAGTTACTACCTGCATCGCATTCGTCGCAGCGAAAGTATTGCTCGTGAGAGCCAGACGATTTTGGAATCGGTGTTTGACCAAAGTATGCAGTACATGGGCATTCTCGACCAACATGGTTTGCTTAAATCCGGTAACGATCGTCTGCAATCGTTACTTAATCATCAGGATATGCGTGTCGATCGTCCGCTTTGGCATCATAAAAACTGGAGCGAAGACGCACGCCAGTTACTTGCCAATTACTTCCAGTCCAGCCATCGCCAAGTCTCCACTTTTGAAACGGAGATCTGGAGTAAAGAACATGGCGCTATGGTGCTGGAAGTGTCGCTCAAACCGTTTTCTCAGCAGGTGGCAAACCAAGAGCAATACTTGTTTGAAGCGCGTGATATCACCAGTCGTAAGGCGATGGAAGACAAGCTCTACCAACGTGAATCGAGTTTGCGTAACTACTACGAGCAGCAGCCGGTAATGATGGTGACGTTAGATAACAATAACCGCATTCAGGAAGTGAACCGTTTTGCTCAGCAGCTTTTGGGTTATCAGCCATTGGATATGCTGGGGCATCGCCTACGTGAGTTCTATTCGGACGAAAAAGCACTGATTCCTCGCCAAGTGTTATTGCAACCGCAGCAAGTGATGCACGGCGTTTGGCGTCGCGAAATCGAATATCGCCATGCTGATGGTCACCGTGTTTGGGTACGTGAAAACATTCGCCCATTAAGAGATTCCGACCAATTGCTGATCGTAGGTGAAGACATCACTGAGACCAAGAAGCTCGCCAAACAGCTAGAGTATCAAGCACGTTACGATTTACTCACTGACACCTACAACCGCAACTACTTCGAGTTAGAGCTGCAAACCGCACTGCGAGAAGTAGAAAGCCACCGTCGAGTGCATGCAATGTTGTACCTCGATCTAGACCAGCTAAAAGTGCTTAACGACACAGTAGGTCACGATGCGGGTGATGCGGCTATTCAGTTCTGTGCCAGCATGTTGGAAGAAGTGCTCCCATACAATGCGGTCTTGGCGCGTATGGGTGGTGATGAATTTGCTGTGTTGTTGAAAGATTGCGATGAGCACGGTGCAATTAATGTGGCGAAGCAAATCATTACGACCTTGAGTGAACAACTTTTCCGTTGGGAAGACACACAACTGTTTATGAGTTGCTCAGTGGGTGTTCGTATTATCGACCACACCGCCGAAACGCCACAAATGGTCCACGCTCAAGCAGATTCCGCGTGTCATGTTGCCAAAGAGCAGGGGCGGAATCGTTACAACCTATTCAGCTTAGATAACGAAGAGCTGCAACGTCGCCAGTTAGAAATGCAGAGCGTTAATCTGGTGCACGAAGCGCTATCGAGTAAGCGTCTTGAACTGTTTGCTCAGCGCATTGTTAACTTGAGCGGTGAAGGCTCACCATTGTGCTTTGAGATTCTGGTACGTATTCGTGATGCACAGGGCAATTACTTGTCTCCTGGTGTTTTTATCCCAGCTTCTGAGCGCTACAACATTGCGCACTGGATTGATAAACAAGTGATTACCCAAACCCTAGAGTGGTTTGAATCTCGCCCAGAGATAGTAGAAAAACTCGGACGCTGCGCGATCAACTTGTCCGGTCAATCGATGGGTAATCAAGAGTTTATCGACTTCCTGTTGGAGCGTTTGCAGTCGTCTTCGATTCCTTGTGAGAAGATCTGTTTAGAAATTACTGAAACTGCAGCGATGAGCAATATCGACCAAGCGCTCGGCTTCTTCACTCGCGTGCGTACGCTAGGCTGTTTGATTGCGTTGGACGATTTTGGTTCTGGCTTGTCTTCTTTCGGCTACTTAAAGCAACTTCCGGTCGATATCGTGAAAATTGACGGTCTTTTCGTGCGAGATATCAACGTAAACGAAATGGACCGTGTGATGGTGCGTTCAATCAACGACTTAGCCAAGCAGATGGGCAAAGTTACGGTGGCGGAATTTGTTGAGAATGACCAAGTCAGAGAGCTGCTGATCGAGCTTGGTGTCGACTATGGGCAAGGTTATGGCATCGGGCATCCCAAACCTTTGGCTGAACTGGTCGACGAACTCCAACAGCTTTAGCTATCCAGACGAACGTCATCTAACTTCTCCCCAATCTAGCAATTAGAGGCGGGTTGGGTATACACTCAGCGCCAGTTAAACTGATTTTTACTGGAGCCTCCTTTTGCAACTGCAATTGATTTGTGAAGACCCATCTCAACAGTCTCACCTTGATGAACTCGCTGCGCGTTGGCAGCTTTCTCACACTGATGACAGTGACTTTGCCTTAGTCCTCACGACAGAGCGTTTAGAGCTGCGTAAAGTGGATGAGCCAAAGCTGGGTGCGATCTTTGTGGATTTGATTGGTGGTGCAGTAGGGCATCGTCGCAAGTTCGGTGGCGGTAAAGGTCAGGCAATCGCGAAAGCGGCGGGTTTGAACAAAGGCGCAACCCCAACTGTACTGGATGGCACCGCGGGCTTAGGGCGCGATGCGTTCGTATTGGCGTCGTTAGGCTGTAAAGTCCAAATGGTTGAGCGTCACCCAGTAGTCGCAGCTTTGTTGGATGACGGTTTGGCTCGCGCGAAACACGATCCAGAAATCGGTACTTGGGTATCAGAGCGTATGTCTTTGATTCACGCTTCTAGTCATGATGCGTTGGAGCAATTGGCGCAAGATAAAGACTTTGTTCAGCCAGATGTGGTTTATCTCGACCCTATGTACCCGCACCCTGAAAACAAAAAGAAATCGGCATTAGTGAAGAAAGAGATGCGCGTCTTCCAATCTTTGGTTGGTGCAGATCTTGATGCGGATGGTTTGCTGGCGCCTGCAATGGCATTGGCGAGCAAGCGTGTTGTGGTCAAACGCCCTGATTACGCCAACTGGCTTGATGAGCAAAAGCCGAGCATGGTAATCGAAACCAAAAAGAACCGTTTCGATGTGTATGTGAAGGCATCAATGGCGTAATTCAACTAGGGTCTATTGACCTTTTGAGCTGATTTTTGCAGCCGTTTGTGGATTCTTCCTTCTTTATAAACTAAGAAAGAGGCAGAGGCTTTGAAATGTAGTTGCCCTACCTGATAAGCCGATAACGCAGTAGAAAGGAGCCACAAACGCTGCCCAAAGGGTTCGGCTAAAAGCGTTTTACTCTTTGTTGAGAGGATTTTGCTTAGAATAACTAGGCTACAAACCTCTCGCCGCGATTAAAACGCTTTTATCTCGAACAAAATTTAACCGCAAAAGGTCAACAGACCCTAAACACCTGACGACAAAAAACTTCTTCTCACCGCGCCTAATTTGGCGCAGTGTTTGTATCTGGTGTTTGCTCTGCTTATTGATACTTTTCTCTTGCTAATTCGGCATACTGACTGTATATCTAACTAAGAATTATTATTATTTCACTTGTGTGATGCCGTAGAGTAAAACAGTCGAGAATTGGGAAGCTGGAGTAGTAGCATGGCGAAACGTTTATGTAAGATGAGCCGCAAACAGATTGCTGAGAGTTTGGGTGACATTCACCGCTTGGTGGTAGCACCTAAGTTTGTCTGCCGCTCTTGTGCTCGTTCTTCTGCCTCGAAAAACACCTTGTGTAAGCCTGCCGCGATTCCACCTCAAAAGTGCCAAGACAAACCGCTATCCGAGCAACAGGCTTGTGGTCTATTGGCGGAAGCACTGCCAACCTCATCTCTTACTCAAGATACCCCAATCATCATGGCGTCTGAGCAAAGCGCAGAGAAAGCCGCGATCGTTAAACGTGTTGTGGAACGAGTGAAAGAGAAAAAACTGGCAGCAAAAGTCGCATCCGTAACCTCAACCACTAAGCTAGAGGCGCCAGCTATGTTTGATTTGTCAGATAAGAAAGCGCTGAAGAAGGCGAAGAAAGCGGTTAAGAAACATTACAAGCAGCAGAAGAAGTTGCTTAAGTTAGCCAAAAAGCAGCAAAAATTGCTCAAACGCCAGCGTAAGCTTGAAGCGCGAAATGCCAAACTAGAGGTGTTGCTGCCTACGCCACCAAACACGTTGTTGAGCACAAGCTCGCAAGCCAAAGTGCATTAATCGAATCAAAAAAACGCTCTCCAGTTGGAGAGCGTTTTTTATTGTCGAAATGTTTGTAGGATTAGCTGTGTTACTTGTTGGTGTAACTCATCTCTACGCGTTTTTTCACCCAAGTTTCGTTAATCCACAGTGATAGCATGATGATCGCACCACCAATGGCAAGTCGCGTCACATCAACATCGCGGTTCCAAATTACGATATTCACAATCAAACCAGCAGGGACGAGCGCGTTGTTCATTACCGCAAGTGCACCAGCATTCACCATGGTTGCGCCTTTGTTCCACGCAAAGTAACCAAAGCCTGATGCAATCAAACCAAGGTAAGTCAAAATACCCCATTGCGTAGCTGTGGTTGGCATCTTGTCTAAGTTACCCATCAAAGCAAAAGCGACAGTCGCTACGCACAATGCGCCCAAGTAGAAGTAACCAAATACCGTGTGCTGCGGCAGTTCAACCGATTCGGTTTCCATAATGTATTTATAACCGACCTGACCGATGGCAAAACACAGGTTTGCTCCTTGTACGACCAAAAAGCCCATCAAGAAGTTTTCATTGATGCCTGCAAACTTAATCCACGCTGCGCCCAACACAGCAATTGCCGCCGTAACCAAATACCAAGGCGAGAATCGACCTTTCAAGAAGTCATAAATCAAGGTCACGTAAATAGGGGTAAATACGGTGAACAGCAGTACTTCTGGTACAGAAAGGAGTAGGAAAGATTGGTAGTAGAAGCAATACATTAAGCCGAGTTGGAAGCCGCCCACGATCATCAATTTCGCGATCAGAGATTTGCTTACGCCACGGAATTTTAAGAAAGGAATGAAGACTAGGCTCGCCAGCGCAACGCGCATAAAAACAGAGAACCAAGAGTCAACCTGACCGGCAAGGTAAACGCCGATCAGGCTAAATGAGAATGCCCAAAGTAGGGTAACTGCGGATAGATAAGCCATGGATGAGAATCTTTATCAACAACAAATGTGCCCGCAGTCTAACCAAGTTTTGAGGTCACGCCAACGCAAATCAGTCTTTTAGCGGTACGACCAGCATATCGACGGGTGAGCAGTTAATAAGCTGACGCGTCGACGAAAGAATCTTGCTCCAGAAATCTTGGTGATGACCACAAACCACCAAATCAATATTGTAGTCCTGAATGGTGTCGCACAGCTCGTTACTCAAATCACCGCTACCGACTAACGTATGCGTGATTGGGTACTCTGCGTATTCTTCAAAATTCGCTAACTGTGTACGAGACGCTTCCATCGCTTGGTGTTGCGCCTCCGCCATGTTGATGTCGATAAGCCCGGTGTAAAGCTCGGCGTAATTCACATCGATATGAATGAAAGAGACTTTCGCATCCAGAGGTTTAGCCAGTGACACGGCTTTCTTAATCAACACTTTACTGTCGTCTGAGAGGTCGACTGCCACAAGTACGTGTTTGTAACTCATATTGCTATCTCCTTGATAAGGTCATAGTGTCAGATTAGCACTAAGTCTCAGATAATTTTGCTGAAGTGATCTCATATCAATATCGTAGGTACAAAGTGTTGCCACAGTAATCATGTTATAGTGGCGGAAAACGCATGCACATAAATAGGAGTTAACATGCTGTCTCAAACTATGGTTGAACAATTGAATGAGCAAATTAACCTAGAATTTTTCTCATCCAATCTATACTTACAAATGAGTGCTTGGTGTGAAGACAAAGGTTTTGAAGGTGCGGCTGAATTTTTACGCGCTCACGCCGTAGAAGAAATGGAGCACATGCAACGTCTTTTCACTTATGTAAGTGAAACTGGTTCAATGCCAATCCTAGGTGCAATTGAAGCACCTAAGCATGACTTTGCTAGCCTTGGCGATGTTTTCCGTGAAACCTACGAACATGAGCAAATGATCACGGAAAAGATCAACAAATTGGCGCATGTTGCATTTACAAGCCAAGACTACTCTACGTTTAACTTCCTACAGTGGTACGTGGCTGAACAGCACGAAGAAGAGAAGTTGTTTAAAGGGATTTTAGATAAGATCGAATTAGTTGGTGAAGACGGTAAAGCATTGTTCTTCATCGATAAAGATCTAGCACAAATGGCAAAAGAAGGTTCATCTTCAATTATGGGTGCTCCAGCTGCATAACGTGTTCCCGACGCGGTAAGCAGCGGGTTAAGGACGAAGCATTGATCGTCTTTATCTCTTGAGCATCGTTGAAGATGTAGGGAGGAAAAGATGATCAGTGGAGACACAATCTTATTTGCGCTAATGGTAGTGACGGGAGTAAACATGGTCCGTTATCTTACCGCTCTTCGTTCTTTAATTTACATCATGCGTGAAGCGCATCCTTTGCTTTATCAGCAAGTGGATGGCAATGGATTTTTCACCACCCATGGTAACGTCACCAAACAGGTGCGGTTATACCATTACATTAAGAGTAAAGAGTATCACCATCATCACGATGAGATCTTTACTGGCAAATGCGAAAGGGTGCGCGGGTTATTCATTTTATCGACCGCTTTACTTGGTGTGACCCTACTGGCTGCCTTCATTCTTTAAGCCAGCAAGCTGTGCTTGGAATTTAAGCGCTTTTCCCGCTCGACTTTTGTCGTTAGAATAGCGCTCGCAGAAAGCAAGGATGTGCATTACGCACATCCTTTTTTATTTTTGGATTTTGGACAAACCAATCTAAATAAGTAATTGAGCGTTACCCATGAGTAAGAAATTTGATGTTGTTGTAATCGGCGCAGGTGCGGCGGGTTTGATGTGTGCAGCAGAAGCAGGCAAACGCGGACGCAGTGTGCTCGTGCTGGATCATGCGAAAAAGCCAGGACGTAAAATCCTTATCTCAGGTGGTGGTCGTTGTAACTTCACTAACTACGACGTCTCAGCGAGCAACTACTTATGCCAAAACCCACACTTCGTGAAATCGGCGTTGTCTCAGTACACCAACTGGGACTTTATCTCGATGGTCAGCAAGCATGGCATCGAGTTTGAAGAGCGCGATCACGGACAGTTGTTCTGTGTTGATGCGTTTACTGCAAAAGACATCGTGAAGATGCTTCTAGCTGAATGCGACATGCCAAACATCCAACAACGCTACCAATGTGATGTACATTCGATCGAGAAAACCGATGCGGGCTTCCGTCTGCATGCTGGTACTGAAAACATCGAATGTGAATCTTTGGTGGTAGCAACGGGTGGTCTGTCGATGCCTAAATTGGGTGCGACGCCATTCGGCTACAAGATTGCTGAGCAGTTTGAGATCCCGGTGATTACCACTACAGCAGGTCTGGTGCCGTTTACGCTGCATAAAGAAGACAAAGAAGATTTTGCTGAACTATCGGGCATCGCGATCCCGGCAGAAATCACCGCGCAAGACGGCACAATGTTCAAAGAAGCATTGCTGTTTACTCACCGTGGCTTGTCTGGTCCATCGGTACTGCAGATCTCGTCATTCTGGAAAGCGGGTCAAAAGGTGACGATTAACCTTGTACCAAACGACGATATCGCTGAGCTACTAGAACGTAGCCGCGAGAAGCATCCAAACCAATCGTTGAAGAACACGCTAGCAAAAGTGCTACCAAAGCGTTTGGTTGAAGTGTTGATTGAACGTAAAGAATTAGCAGATAAACCACTTAAGCAGTTCAATCAGAAAGAGATGGTAACGATCGTTGAGCGTCTAGAAAACTGGGCAGTAGCCCCGAACGGCACAGAAGGTTACCGCACGGCAGAAGTGACCCTCGGCGGCGTAGATACCGATCACCTGTCTTCAAAAACCATGGAATGTAAGAACATCAAAGGCTTGTACTTCATCGGTGAAGTGATGGACGTAACCGGCTGGTTAGGTGGTTATAACTTCCAATGGTGCTGGTCGAGCGGCTTTGTTGCTGGTCAGTGGGTTTAAGCAAAATTTTCTTTAGGCTGAGCGTTGTCTCAGCTCAGCCTATCCTTCACTTCAAAACACCATATAGTCTCGTGGGCATGTTGCTTTGGTCGGGAACTCTTTTTCTGAATTATGCAACTGCACATCGATGTGTGATATCAACGCCCGGCTATTTTCTATCTCATATTCAATATTGAACGTGATGGGCTCATTGTTCGATTTTTTGCCATTCACGCTAAGGCAGCCATAGTCGTTGAAATGCACCTCATAGACACTGCTTGTTGACCTCATCAACTGTTTGAACAGTAACTGCTCTTTTGTTGTTGGAGAGCTTACCTCGATACCTGTGAGTGCCTCCTTCGAGAAATACTGCCAATAAGTCTCTGAGATATTTTCCTCTGATGCGTTTGCCAAATAGTTAGCATAGGTTGCGAGTAATGAGGGCGATGTTGGTTGGGCGTGCACAATGGTAAAACCCATGATACTGAGCAAGAGTAATATTGAGTTCTTCATTTTTTGCTTCTTCCCCTTCGCAATTCAACAAGCCTGTGCAGTTTGGGCTTGGATGTCGAATTAATCAGAAGAAGTTTCGAGAAAGCCCAGATAAAACATGCTGATGTTTTATCTGAGCAGATTACTTTTGCGAACGATCTCTAACGAAACAACTTCTCTGCGCGTACTGGGGCGCTGAAGCGGAAGCCTTGCCCGTAGATACAGCCGCGCTCGAATAAGTATTGGGCTTGTTCGTCGGTTTCGATGCCTTCGGCGACCACTTTCAATGACAGGGTTTGTCCCATCGCGATGATGGCATTCACGATCGCATTGCTGTCGGTATTGCTTGGAACATCGCTTACGAAAGAGCGGTCGATCTTCAATTTGTTGATTGGCAAACCTTTGAGGTAAGACAGTGACGAGTAACCAGTACCAAAGTCATCAAGAGAGATCTCAATGCCGAGTTCGCGCAGCAAGTTGAGTGATGCGATGGCTTGTTGTGGATCGATCAGTAGGAAGCTTTCGGTGATTTCCAGCTCTAGACGGTGCGCTGGGAATTCTGTCTCTTTTAGAATCACCCCAAGTTTACTGATGAAGTCTGATTGTTGTAGCTGAAGAGCCGATACATTCACCGCAAGCTTGCCAAATTCAATGCCGTTATCCAGCCATGCGCGACCTTGCAAACAAGCTTGCTCCAAGACCCATTTACCAATGCTCTGAATCAAGCCAGTTTTCTCTGCAATCGGGATAAAATCTGCCGGAGAAATCATTCCAAGATCAGGATGTTGCCAGCGTAGCAGGGCTTCTACGCCAACCAGTTCGTTGGCGCTTAAGTTGTATTGCGGTTGGTACGCTAGGTGCAGTTGATTCTTCTCAATCGCTTCATGTAAAGCAGACTGCATACGCACGTGAGACACGGATTTATCGGTCAAATCCGGTGAGTAGAATGCGTAGCCGTTACGACCGTTTTTCTTCGCCAAGTACATGGCTGTATCGGCATTCTTGAGTAAGGTTTCGCTGTCTTGTCCGTCTTGAGGATAACGCGCCACGCCTACGCTGGTGGAGATGCGTAAAGATTCGTTCTTGCTGACTTCAAAAGGACGATTGAACAGGCAAAGTATGTCCTCAATAGTGTCGATCAGCTGCGAATCCGATTCGATATTCGGCAATATAATGACAAACTCATCGCCACCGATACGTGCCACATGAGCACGCAAGTGCAGCACATCTTGCAGACGTTCAGCGAGCTTAGTTAGCAATTGGTCGCCACAGAAGTGCCCCATGCTGTCGTTGATGTGCTTGAAGTGGTCGATATCGAGGAACAGAGTCGCAAACGCGTGTTGATGCTTCTGACCGTTCTCAATGTGCTGTTCTAGCAAGCTGATCAAATGGGTACGGTTAGGAAGGTTGGTCAATGGATCGTAAAACGCCATGCGTTGCAGTTTTTCTTCGTGCGCTTTACGCACCGAGATGTCTTCGAATACACAGATGTAGTTGATCAGATGGTTCTTATCGTCCATCACCGCACTGATGGTGGCAAGCTGCGGGTAAATGCTGCCATCTTTTTTGCGGTTGATGAACTCGCCTTTCCATTGACCTTTGCTCTCTAGTTGACGCCACAACTGTTGATAAAACTCGCGGTCGTGATGCCCAGAACGCAAGATATTTGGGTTCTTACCGATCACTTCTTCTGCTGTATAACCAGTGATGTGGGTGAAGGCGCTGTTTACATCAAGAATGTTGGCTTTACGGTCGGTGATCACCATCCCTTCGTGGGAGTTATCGAAGATTTTCGATGCCAATGACAACTGAGTTTCTACCATTTTTCGACGAGTGACGTTGCGTGTCATACCCAAAATACCAATCAGCTCTCCGGTTTGATTGCGGATTGGCGACTTGATGGTTTCCAACCAGGTTGGGTTGTTGTTGTCATCAATCAGAGTGCACTCTTCAACCGTGTTTTGGCTGCCTGTAGCGATCACCAACTGGTCGGTATCAATGAACTTTTTCGCTCGACGGCTGCTGAACAACTCGAAGTCATTCTTGCCGACGATTTCACTGCCGGTCATTTGCCAAGAGTCTTCAACGCTGCGGTTGGTCATCGCGTAGCGACCATCAGTGCTCTTTATCCACGTGTGATCTTCTAAGCAATCAATGAATTCTTGTAGAGATGGCAGTAACTCTGGCAATTGAACATCGTGGCGCTGCTGCTCTTTATGGTAAGTCTGTGCAACATCAAAGCCGATACGTCCCGCTAATGCGCTTAACCACCCGGAAACAACAGTATTTTGGTCAGTTGGATGAACCAATGCGAGCGCAGCAAACAGCTCACCGCTCGGCAACCATATCGGGCAGTAACTCAAGGTTTGGTTTTGAAAGGGCGTTTGCTCAACAACAAGCTGAGGATAGATAAAGTGCTCAGTGGCTGGATCGAGAATCGCGACTATTTCACGATGATGTTGCGGCGATGTCGCCACCTCACTCAAGCGCCATTGGCGAGTGTAGCTGAAAGTATAAAGCTGACCGTGCGCCTGTGTGGCATCACAGCATTGTTGCAGAGCCTGTTTCCAGTCTGTCATCAATGCAGGGGAGATAGCGAAGCGAAACATAGTTAATAAAGCATCCTGAGCGCCCTTGGATTTATGTTGTTAACATCTAATTAGACGTTCATATCGGGCTTTGGCTATATCGTATCCAAAGCCCGAACAAATCCAAGCAAGGAACACTTCATTAATCGAGTAAACTGTTAGCTAGCTCTCTTTTTTATAAATCGCGTCTCATTTTTGCAATGGTTTCGGACGTCATCATTGAACGGTGTTCGCCTGTTTTTGCTTTTTGCCGAACTTCACTTGTTGAATCACCAAGCCACTGATGATCAGCACTAAGCCAATCAAAGTGGATGGGTGAATCTCTTCGCCAATGATGGTCGCAAGCAGCATAAGCGAGATGAATGGTGAAGCGAAAATAAGGTTGCTGATGCGTGCGGTGTTCTCGGTGAGTTTGAGTGCCGATAGCCACAACACGAAGGTCACGCCCATTTCAAACAGACCAACATAAGTCACTGCAGCCCAACCTTTCGCGGTGATTTGGTTCCAGCCTGCGCCTTCATAAATGCTTAAACCAATCGCAAACGGAATCGCAACCAGAAAGCCCAATAGCACGCCCACCACTGGATCGGCTTTGTTTTTGGTGTTGAGAATCCAGTAACTTGCCCAAAGTAGTGTTGAAAGTAGCGCTAATCCCACACCAAGCGGACTTTCGAATTCCAGTCCGAGCACGTTGCCTTTGGTGGCAATTACGATGACACCTAAGTAACTAAAGCCACAAGCAATCCAGTCTTTATTGCGGATCTTCTGACCCAAGAAAACCGCCGCCATCAAGGTGAGCGTGATCGCCCAACTGTAGTTGATCGCCTGCGCTTGGGAGGCTGGCAGTAAGTCGTATGCTTTAAACAAAATAAGGTAGTACGCCAATGGGTTAATCAATCCGAGCAGTAAGTAGTACCAAGGATTGGCAAGAAACGTCGAACTAAGCTGATTCAGCTTGCCCTGTACACCACATACCACGATAAGTGCGATAGCCGAGACAATACTCGCCATGGTCAGCATCTGAATCGGTGAGAATTCCGCCAAAGTCAATTTAAATGCGGTCGCTACTGTTGACCAAAGTAATACCGCTGATAGCCCAAATCCTAGGGCGCGACGCTCGTTCATGATGCCTCTGTGTGATGATGTACCGCTCATCGCTGTTGGTTTGAGCAGGTGTGAGTATGTTGTACGGAGCGCCTAGTGTATGCGAGGATTTTTCATCCAACAAACTGGACATTTATCCAGTATATAAATACCATTATTAAAGATAAAAAACACAGGCTAACTCGCTATTATGCAATGGATTCTTGAGCATCAATCTCTCATTCTGTCTTCTCTTTTTACCGCGACCATCAGCGGTGTTGCAGTGGGTTGGTGGGTTAAACAACGCTTTGCCACGCAAACTCAATTGCTCGAACAACAGCTCTCCTCTGAAAAACAGCTTCATCAACAACAACTTGAACAGGTGAAGCAAAGCCTCGCCGAAGCACAGCAAGAATTGGATGAGCTTGATGACGAGCGCGATAAAGCGGCTTTCGAGGTGCGCCAAACTCATGGCAAATTGATGGCGGCGATGGAAAAGCTGCGTTACTTCGAAGCAGTGAAGCAAGAGCGTCAGCAGTATTTTGATGAACTAGGGCAGATGCGAGAGCATAAGTCTCGTCTTGAAACCCAACTTGGTGAGCAGCAAGCACGCCACGAGCAAATCAACCAAGCTAATGCAGAAAAGCTGCAAATTCTTGAACAAGCAGAAGTGCGTTTGAAGCAGCAATTTGAACACCTAGCGAATCAGTTGTTTGAAGAGAAAACCGCCAAAGTCGATATGCAAAACCGTCAGAGTTTGGAAGGTTTGCTGTCTCCACTAAAAGAGCAGCTGGAAGGGTTCAAAAAACAAGTTAACGACAGCTTTAGCCAAGAAGCCAAAGAGCGTCACACTTTGGTGCATGAGTTGAAGAACCTGCAACGCTTGAACGAGCACATGACCCGAGAAGCGGTCAATCTGACTCAAGCTCTGAAAGGTGACAACAAGCAGCAAGGTAACTGGGGTGAAGTGGTTCTGGCTCGTGTATTGGCAGAATCTGGTTTGCGTGAAGGGCACGAGTACCAAACTCAGGTGAGCTTGCAAAATGAAGCAGGCAAGCGCTATCAGCCGGATGTGATTGTTCACTTACCGCAAAACAAACAAGTGGTGGTCGATTCGAAAATGGCGCTGGTGGCGTACGAGCGCTACTTCAACGCAGAGAACGACATTCAACGTGAACAGGCGCTGAGCGATCACCTAGCCGCGCTGCGCGCGCACATCAAAGGCTTGAGCCTTAAGGATTACCATCAGTTAAAAGGTATCCAGAGCTTAGACTACGTGTTGATGTTTATTCCGGTGGAGCCTGCATTCCAAGTTGCGATTCAAGCTGACCCAAGCTTGGTTAAAGATGCGATGGAACAAAACATTATTTTGGTCAGTCCTACCACTTTGCTGGTGGCGCTACGTACGATAGATAATTTGTGGCGTAACGAGCGTCAAAACGAAAACGCCCAATTGATCGCGGAACGAGCGGCGAAGCTGTACGACAAACTACGCTTGTTCATTGATGACATGGAAGGACTGGGCGGTGCATTAGACAAAGCCAACCAAACGTACCAAGGGGCAATGAATAAACTAGCGACAGGGCGTGGCAACGTGATTCGTCAGGCGGAAAGCTTCAAGCAATTAGGAGTGGAGGTAAAACGTCCAATCTCGCCAGATCTTGCCCAGTTAGCGCAGAGTGAGTCATTTTCGGAAAATGCTTCTTTAGTAGAAAGACATCCGGCTGAGGATAAAGTAAACTAATCGCCCGCAGTACAGTGGGCGACCCTATTTGTTATCAACCGCCCCGAAGTGAGAAAGTGCTGCCCAAGAGGAATCAGAATGACGGACACAAGTGTGCAATCAAATACAGCGTTAGATAACGACACTACCCACTTTGGTTTTACCACAGTGGCAAAAGACGAAAAAGTGACCAAAGTTGCCGAAGTTTTCCACTCAGTGGCAGCAAAATACGACATCATGAATGACTTGATGTCAGGTGGCGTTCATCGCCTTTGGAAGCGTTTTACTATTGATTGCAGTGGCGCTCGTCCGGGACAACGTGTTCTTGACCTAGGTGGTGGTACTGGCGATTTAACGGCGAAGTTTTCGCGCATTGTTGGCGACCAAGGTCACGTGATCCTAGCGGACATCAACAACTCAATGTTAAATGTAGGTCGTGACAAACTACGCGACAACGGCATTGTTGGTAACGTGCATTACGTTCAAGCGAACGCAGAAGAACTGCCGTTCCCAGATGATTACTTTGACGTGATCACGATTAGCTTCTGTCTACGTAACGTAACCGATAAAGACAAAGCGCTACGCTCTATGTTCCGCGTATTGAAGCCAGGTGGTCGTCTGTTGGTGCTTGAGTTCTCAAAACCAATCCTAGACCCGCTATCAAAAGTGTACGACGCATATTCATTCCACCTATTGCCAAAAATGGGTGAACTAGTAGCGAACGACGCAGACAGCTACCGCTACCTAGCAGAATCTATCCGCATGCATCCAGACCAAGACACGCTGGAAGGCATGATGAAAGAAGCGGGCTTTGAAAACACCAAATACTACAACCTAACGGGTGGTATTGTGGCGCTGCACCGCGGCTACAAATTCTAAGGATAAGCGGTATGCCATTTGAACCTCTTATCACTGCCGTTATTGAAACGACACTAAATACGTTGATTAAAGACGATCCTGAATTGGGTCGTCGTTTGTCACGTCTTAAAGGTCAGGTGATTCAAATTCACCTGAAAGAGATCAATAAGACGCTGACGTTCATCTTCAGCCAGCAAATCGATGTCTTGGGCAATTACGAAGGTCAGCCAGATTGTTATCTGTCGCTGAATCTAAGCGTGCTGCCTGAGTTGCGCGATCAAGCCAATATCACTCGCCTTATCAAGCAAGATAAACTTGAACTTGAAGGTGACATCCAATTGGCACAGAAATTCTCTCAATTGATGGTGGATTGCAAACCTGATATCGAAGAGTGGCTGTCTCGCGTGACAGGTGATGTCGTGGCTCATACTTTTGTGCAAGGTACCAAGAACGTCGGCGGTTTCTTTGCTTCTCAAGCAGAAAAACACCAGCGTCATCTTGCTCAAGTGGTAACAGAAGAGTGGAAACTGGCGCCAGCACCGCTAGAAATTGCCCACTTCTGTGACCAAGTGGATGACGTTCGTAGCCAAGCCTCTCGCGTTGAAGCGCGTCTAAACGCATTACTAAACAAGTTCGATTCGGATAAGCCTGCGCTGGAGAACTCATGACGCCAGCAGAAATAAAGCGCTTATACCACATCATTAAAGTTCAGCTGGAATACGGCTTGGATGAGTTGTTGCCCGATCATCAACTGACCAAAGCGCCGCTTTTGATGCGCAAAAGCCTATTCTGGATGAAGAACAAGCACCCAGAAAAACCACTGGGTGAACGCCTTCGTCTCGCTCTGCAAGAACTTGGTCCGGTTTGGATTAAGTTCGGTCAGATGATGTCGACTCGCCGTGACCTTTTCCCTCCGCATATCGCTGATCCTCTTGCACTTTTGCAAGACCAAGTTGCGCCATTTGATGGGCAGTTAGCGAAAGAACAAATGGAACTCGCTCTGGGCGGTCCATTAGAAAACTGGTTTACTGAATTTGATATCAAACCGTTAGCGTCTGCGTCGATTGCTCAGGTGCATACGGCTCGATTAAAAGATACTAACCAAGAAGTGGTATTAAAGGTCATCCGTCCAGATATTCGTCCGGTCATTGATTCAGATCTAAAACTGATGCACCGAATGGCGCGTATAGTCGCCGGAGCGATGCCTGAAGCACGTCGTTTGAAACCAGTTGAAGTAGTTCGCGAGTACGAAAAAACCTTACTTGATGAACTCGATTTGCGTCGTGAAGCGGCGAACGCGATTCAACTGCGTCGCAACTTCGAAGGCAGTGAAGAGCTTTACGTACCAGAAGTTTTTCCTGACTTTAGTAATGAAACTGTCATGGTTTCTGAGCGAATATATGGCATCCAAGTCTCTGATATTGAAGGCTTGGAAGCGAATGGCACCAATATGAAGTTGCTCGCGGAACGCGGTGTGAGTGTGTTCTTCACTCAGGTGTTCCGAGACAGCTTTTTCCATGCCGACATGCACCCGGGCAACGTGTTCGTTAAACCGGAGCATCCAGAGAATCCGATGTGGATTGGGCTGGATTGCGGGATCGTTGGTACACTTAATAGTGAAGACAAACGCTATCTGGCGGAAAACTTCCTCGCTTTCTTCAATCGTGACTACCGCCGCGTAGCGGAATTGCACGTTGATTCGGGGTGGGTACCTGCCGATACCAATGTCGATGAATTTGAATTTGCGATTCGCATTGTGTGTGAGCCAATTTTTGCTAAACCACTGTGTGAAATCTCTTTCGGTCACGTACTGTTGAACCTGTTCAACACTGCGCGTCGATTCAATATGGAAGTGCAGCCGCAGCTTGTATTGCTACAAAAAACGCTGTTGTACGTCGAAGGACTGGGTCGCCAGTTGTACCCGCAACTAGATTTGTGGGAGACCGCGAAACCTTTCCTTGAAGAATGGATGATGAACCAAGTCGGTCCGCAAGCTTTAGTGAATGCCATTAAAGACCGTGCGCCGTTTTGGGCAGAGAAGTTACCGGAACTGCCGGAGCTGCTTTACGATAGCCTTAAACAAGGTAAAGCCATGAATCAACGCATGGATCAGCTTTATCAAGGTTACCGTCACAGCAAGCGTCAGCAGGCGACAGGAAAGTTTTTATTTGGCGTTGGAGCCACTTTAGTCGTATGCTCGGCAATATTGGTGGATAACGCTTATGAGCAGCTATCGATCGCTAGCGGTATCGCAGGGGTCACATTTTGGTTGCTTAGTTGGCGAGCTTATCGTCGATAGACGTTAAACTCTTGAAATAATTTTGTTTAAAGACCCGAGGTAAAAAGAATGGGTGGTATCAGTGTTTGGCAACTTCTAATCATTGCTGTAATTGTTGTATTGCTATTCGGAACTAAGAAACTACGCGGTATCGGTGGCGATCTGGGTGGTGCCGTTAAGGGCTTCAAAAAAGCAATGAGCGAAGATGAGCCTGCGAAGAAAGACGACAAAGACGCAGACTTCGAGCCAAAAAGTCTAGAAGAGCAGCAAAAGAAAGAAGCAGCTCCTGAATCGAAAAAAGACAAAGAGCAGGCGTAAAACGTGTTTGATATCGGTTTTTGGGAACTGGTATTAATATCTGTTGTTGGTCTGGTTGTTCTTGGTCCAGAGCGTTTGCCACATGCCATCCGCAGTGTCTCTCGTTTTGTCGGAGCAGCGAAGAGTATGGCAAATAGCGTCAAAGACGAGTTGTCACACGAGCTGAAAGTTCAAGAACTGCAAGAAAACTTGCGCAAAGCTGAGCAAATGGGGATGGATGATCTGTCTCCTGAGCTGAAATCTTCGGTCGAAGAACTGAAGAAAGCGGCGCAATCTGTAAACCGCCCTTACGCGGAACCAACCAAATCAGAAGCGGAGCCAAAGCAAGAGGCACCTGCGACTGAAACCGTTGAGAAAGCGGAAGAGATTAAGGTTACAGCGGCAGATAAGAAAGCCGAATAGTCTCATTAGGAGGAGCTACTAGTGATTGGTAGCTCCTTTTTGATCAGGTTTTAAAAAAGAGGTTTGCCATGTCTACCGTCGAGCAGACACAACCTTTAATTAGTCATTTATTAGAACTTCGCAACCGACTG
Source organism: Vibrio sp. MMH1-50 (assembly GCF_022347645.1). Classification (NCBI taxonomy): domain Bacteria; kingdom Pseudomonadati; phylum Pseudomonadota; class Gammaproteobacteria; order Vibrionales; family Vibrionaceae; genus Vibrio; species Vibrio sp. MMH1-50. Next base: position 1,109 of record NZ_JAKRGG010000049.1, on the reverse strand, counting down.
CTCAAAGCCATTGCTGCAGTATTGGTGGTGTTTGTTGGACTAATTTACTTCTCTAACCACATTTATGAGTTTGTTTCAGCGCCTTTGGTAGAACGCCTACCTGAAGGTGCAACGATGATCGCAACTGATGTGGCTTCACCGTTTTTCACACCTTTGAAGCTAACCTTGATTGCTTCTGTGTTTATTGCGGTGCCGTTTATCTTGTACCAAGTATGGGCCTTTGTAGCGCCAGGTTTGTACAAGCATGAACGTCGATTGATCATGCCATTGCTGTTCTCTAGCTCATTGTTGTTCTACTGCGGTGTGGCGTTTGCTTACTTCGTGGTGTTCCCACTGGTGTTTGGCTTCTTTACCGCTATCTCTCTTGGTGGGGTAGAGTTCGCAACCGACATATCGAGTTACCTCGACTTTGTACTAGCGCTGTTTATGGCGTTTGGTATCGCGTTTGAGGTGCCTGTGGCGATCATCTTGCTATGTTGGACTGGCGCAACCACACCACAAGATCTGAAAGAGAAGCGCCCATACATTATCGTGTGTGCGTTTATTGTCGGTATGTTACTTACGCCGCCGGATATGATTTCTCAGACCCTACTGGCAATCCCTATGTGTTTGCTGTTTGAGGTGGGTTTGTTCTTCGCGCGTTTCTACACACGTAAAGATGAAGAAGAGCAAGTGGAAGAGTAAAGTAACTCCAACTCCATCATTTAGTATTAAAAAAGCGGCTCATGGAGCCGCTTTTTGGTATCTACAGTTTATCGAAGCTTGATTTCGTGACCGCATTTAGAGCAGACATATACTTCTTTAATTCCAATCAATTTTTGAAACCAACTGCGTTGTTGACGTTGTAAATACACTCCGTGATTACACATTGCGAATCCTATCTTTTTTATTTTATAAGCCGGCGGGCATTTTATGTGAAATCATGTACATAATTCAATGGGACTAACTATATAGTTAAGAGTACAACTATATGATTATGAAATAATTGGTTTGTAGCACTAAATTATCTATATACCCAAGTGACTTCAAGATGCAGGATTCAGAGCGTTGTCATTGATTCGAGAGCAAGGAAAACAACGCAGTGTAATAGCCAGCTCTTTCCAAGTTGT
>NZ_JAKRGG010000048.1:0-31865 GCF_022347645.1 Vibrio sp. MMH1-50 | reverse complement strand
GCGGAGCGGTAGTTCAGTTGGTTAGAATACCGGCCTGTCACGCCGGGGGTCGCGGGTTCGAGTCCCGTCCGCTCCGCCACTTATTTAGAAACCCAGTCTTCGGACTGGGTTTTGTCGTTTTAGAGCAGAATAATTTTCCTGCCGAGTGCGCAAATCCAGCTAGGCATCTCTGTAGTTTTGCCACTTATTTAGAAAAACACCCTTTGGATTGGGTTGATATCTTCAGAGCCCAGTGCCTGCAGCATAGCGAACTCTGTGGGATAAAGGTCTTATTTCTCTTCTGCCATTGGCTATTTTCTAAGCCTTAAAACTATCCAAACGTAAGTGCTTACTTACTCTCATCGTTTTTCTAGCACTATCTTTGTTATATGAACAGTGACGTTGAGCTCTTTTTGTGCTGCTCTAGATTTTATGTTCAAGATTGACTGTAAACAAAAAGCCCATTACGTGAGTAACGGGCTTCCATTCCTATTTGAATGAGGTATGCCTACAGGGAGATATATTTACTTTCTGCCACTTCCCATAATGCTTTAACTAAAGGGTTTTCTAACTGGCTTTTAATACAGCAAACACCAAGTTCGAATGGTTTGATAGGCAAAACTTTAAGCCTATTTATCTTCTCTCTGACAGGGCTGTTGTTGATTACCACATCCGGTGCAATACCAACTCCGCAGCCCAAGGCCACCATACTGACAATGGCTTCATGTCCTGCCACCTGTGCGTAGATATTTGGTTTGATCTTCATTTGCTTAAACCAAACATTCGCTCTTTCTCTCGCTGTGCCTGCTTCTGGGAGAATAAAAGGTATTGTTGACCAATCCGGATTTTCTTTCTGTAGTTCTTCTGCAAAGCTGCTGACTCCAACTGGTGCTATCACCGATAGGGGAATCTCACTGATTGGTTCAAAGGAGACTTTAGCTGGTAGTTGATCGGGTTTTGCAGAGATCGCGATATCAGCCTCATCCGCCAATATTTTATCGATGGCTTGTGCTGGATCGCCAGTAGAGAGTTTGAATTCAATAAATGGATGCTGAATGCGGAATTCGGAAATAAGCTCTGGGAGATGGCTATAACTTGCCGTTACCGAGCAAAATAAACGTATCTCCCCTTTTAACTCGTCTTCCGTTCCTTTGACGTAACTTTGGTATTGCTGCCATTCCCCTAAGATCTTTAGTGCAACAGGTAATAGCTTCTTTCCTTGAACCGTTAATTCGACACTTCGGTTATCACGCAAGAACAGCTGTTGATGCGTTTCTTCTTCCAATTTCTGGATCTGCCGGCTTAGTGCAGAAGGGCTGATATGCATTGCCGCCGCTGTCTTAGCGAAGCTCTTACTATCACATAGATGAATGAATAACTGCAGGCTTTTGATGTTCATTAAATCTTCACTTCCATGTTGCATTAATTGCAATAAGTAATTGTGAATATATCACTTTCAGCAACAGAATGTCTGTTTTAGTATGAACTCATTCGGTAACACAAGTACCGACCTCTATGGAAGAATGTTAAGGAGCACCCAGATGGCTAACTATTTCAATACCCTAAACTTGCGTGAGCAATTGGACCAACTTGGTCGTTGTCGCTTTATGGACCGCGAAGAATTCGCATCAGAAGCAGATTACCTAAAAGGTAAGAAAGTGGTCATTGTAGGTTGTGGTGCTCAAGGTCTTAACCAAGGTCTGAACATGCGTGACTCTGGTCTAGACGTTGCTTATGCGCTTCGCCAAGCGGCGATTGATGAGCAACGCCAGTCATTCAAAAACGCAAAAGACAACGGCTTTGAAGTAGGTAGCTACGAAACGCTAATTCCACAAGCTGACCTAGTCGTAAACCTTACTCCAGATAAGCAACACACAAACGTTGTTGAGACGGTAATGCCGTTGATGAAAGAAGGCGCAGCACTAGGCTACTCACACGGTTTCAACGTTGTTGAAGAAGGTATGCAAATCCGTAAAGACCTAACGGTAGTAATGGTTGCGCCTAAATGTCCGGGTACGGAAGTTCGTGAAGAATACAAGCGTGGCTTCGGTGTACCGACTCTTATCGCTGTTCACCCTGAGAACGACCCTAAAGGTGAAGGTTGGGATATCGCGAAAGCTTGGGCAGCAGCAACAGGTGGTCACCGTGCCGGCTGTCTAGAGTCTTCTTTTGTTGCTGAGGTGAAATCTGACCTAATGGGTGAGCAAACTATCCTTTGCGGCATGCTACAGGCTGGTTCTATCGTATGTTACGAGAAGATGATTGCTGATGGTATCGATCCAGGCTACGCAGGTAAGCTTCTTCAATACGGTTGGGAAACCATCACTGAAGCACTGAAGTTTGGTGGTATCACTCACATGATGGATCGTCTATCAAACCCAGCAAAAGTAAAAGCATTTGAGCTTTCTGAAGAGCTAAAAGAGCTGATGCGTCCGCTATACAACAAGCACATGGATGACATCATCACAGGTCACTTCTCTAGCACTATGATGGCTGACTGGGCAAACGACGATGCCAACTTACTAGGCTGGCGTGCAGAAACGGGTGAAACTGCTTTCGAAAACTACCCAGAAACTGACGTAGAAATCTCTGAGCAAGAGTACTTCGACAACGGTATCCTGATGGTTGCTATGGTTCGTGCGGGTGTTGAGCTAGCGTTCGAAGCAATGACAGCATCTGGCATTATCGATGAGTCTGCTTACTACGAGTCTCTACACGAGCTACCGCTGATCGCGAACACTATCGCACGTAAGCGTTTATACGAGATGAACGTGGTTATCTCAGACACTGCGGAATATGGTAATTACCTGTTCGCTAACGTAGCAACACCGCTTCTACGTGAGAAGTTTATGCCAGCAGTAAATACTGACGTAATTGGTAAGGGTCTAGGTGAAACTTCTAACCAAGTAGATAACGCGACTCTTATCGCTGTAAATGATGCTATCCGTAACCACCCAGTGGAATACATTGGTGAAGAACTACGTGGGTATATGACTGATATGAAGAACATCGCTGTAGGCGGCTAATTAATTGCCTTAAGGTTCCATTTCGGTGTCGAAGGTGCTCATTTACTATCGTAAACTCCGCGCCTTCTCCTAGAAATGAAACCTTAATTCAGCGCAATTCGTTTAAGGGACTAAAGCTCTTAGCTTCGAATATACAATCTGCGTAATTGCATTAAAGCAAAGCAGATAAGAACTCCAGACAGGCTGGGGTCAATAAATACAACATAAAACACAACATCTAATTAAAAGGCTTGGTCGCCGTTGACCAAGCCTTTTTTGTTTTTATAAAGGTGAATTTTGTCCTTAAGAAGGCAAAATAGAAGCGAACCCCCGAATCCCAATAAACAAAAAGGGCTGATGTTCTCACATCAACCCTTATAATTTTCTTGTCGCTTGTCGCTTGTCGCTTGTCGCTTATTTATCAGCGAGCTTTTCTTCAAGCTCTGCTAATTTCTTTTCCATTTCTGTCAGCTTTTGACGAGTACGCAGCAGAACTTGAGTTTGTACGTCGAATTCTTCGCGGCTAACTACGTCTAGCTTGTTTAGCTGACCTTGGATTACTTGGCGAACTTTTTGATCAACATCCGCGCCTAGTTCTTTTACTGGCTGTGGCATTGATTCGTGAATTTGTTTAGCGATTTGCTCTAATTTCTTTGGGTCAAACATAGTGGCTAAAACTCCTTTTGATTTGCCCACATTCTATGTAAATGATACGGGAAAGTCGCCATTTAGATGGTAAAAAAGAGAGCAGCAATAAAAAAGGTCACCGAAGTGACCTTTTTCTTAGTGCTTTACGCTTACTTATTATCAGCTAATTCGCGATGAGCAGCTTTTGCTTCATCCACTCGAGCTAGCTTTTCTAAGTCTTTGTCTTCAACAAATACTGGCAGTGGCTTATGTTTCTCAGCTAGGTAGCTGTAAATCACAGGCAGTACGAATAGCGTAAACAGTGTACCGATTGCTAGACCGGCAACGATTACGATACCGATACTGAAACGCTGAGCTGCACCTGCGCCTGTTGCGTACATCAGTGGGATCAGACCTGCAATCATCGCCGCTGTTGTCATCAGGATTGGACGTAGACGAACTTTCGCCGCTTCCATTACCGCATCGATACGAGACAGTTTGTTGTGTAACTGCTCTTCTTTCGCTACTTCACAGATCAGGATACCGTGCTTGGTGATCAGACCAACTAGAGTAATCAAACCAACCTGCGAGTAGATGTTCATCGATGCCGTACCCCACGCCAGAGCAATCAATGCACCACATACCGCTAGCGGCACCGATACCATGATTACGATTGGATCGCGGATAGATTCAAACTGAATCGCCAGTACTAGGAAGATGATCGCCAGTGCTAAACCGAAAGTTGCGTATAGTGCGCTACCTTCCGTTACAAACTGACGAGCTTCACCCATATAGTCATGGTTGTAGCCTGATGGCAGTTTGTTTTGTGCTACGTCTTCGAACCAGTTGATTGCATCACCCATTGCTACGCCTGGAGCAGGTACTGCACCAACCGTTGCTGAGTTTAGCTGGTTGAAGTGAGGCAGTGAGCGAGGCTCTGCAACAACATCAATCGTGATTAAGCTTCCTAATGGTACCGCTTTACCGTCAACCGAACGCACGTAGTAGTTCTTCATCGACTCTGGGTTTAGACGCCATTTACGTTCAACCTGAGGGATAACCTCGTATGAACGACCATTTAGGTCGATACGGTTTACGTAACCGTCTGCCATCATAGTACTTAGCGTTACACCGATGTCTTGCATGGTCACACCGTAGGCACCGGCTTTGTCTTTGTCGATGCTGATCTTCATCGTTGCTGAATCGTAATTTAGATCCAGATCCGAGTAGACGAACATTGGACTGGTAGACACATCAGCTAGGATATCGCTTGCGATAGTAAACAAGCTCTCGAAGCTGTTTGGTGTGGTGATAACGAACTGAATTGGCAGACCTGAACCGGCACCAGGAAGCTCTGGCATCTGGAATGCGGTAACTGACATACCTGGTACGTGAGCGACTAGTTCACCTACACGTTTGGTAATATCAGCTTGGCTCGCTTCACGCTCACTCCAAGGTTTAAGAGTTGCTAGACCGAACGCTTGGTTTGAGTTTGGTACACCGTTAAACACCTGAGCGTATTCTACTTCTGGCTGATCAGACAGAATCTTGTTCACGTCATTCATGGTGTGTTCGATGTAGTCCAAGTTCGCGTTCGAAGGTGCTGTACCCATTAGTACCACTACGCCTTTATCTTCTGAAGGAGCCAATTCACTTGGAATAAACTTAAACAGAATTGGTAGCGTTGCGAACACGATGATCGCGAAAGCAATGATCACTGGGCGGTGCGCCATAACAGCGGTCAGCATTTTCTCGTAGCGGTTGGTCATGCCATCCAATACGTGATGTACTTTTTGCTCAAACTTGCTTGGCTCTTCATTTGCCTTAAGCATTTTTGAACACATCATCGGCGACAGAGTCAGAGCGATGATACCAGACACAAATACCGCGCCAGCTAGGGTTAATGCGAACTCTTTAAATAGCGAGCCCGTGATACCGCCCATTAGTGCGATCGGCGCGTATACCGCACCTAATGTCAGTGTCATTGCGATTACTGGCACAGCGATTTCACGAGTACCAATGATAGCGGCACGGAACGGCGATTCCCCTTCTTTGATGTGACGGTCGACGTTCTCAAGAACCACGATCGCGTCATCCACCACCAGACCGATGGCGAGTACCATTGCCAGAAGTGTCATCAAGTTCCACGAGAAGCCCATCGCCTGCATTACCATCGCAACACCAATCAATGATAGTGGGATAGTAACGATAGGGATGATTACCGCACGGAATGAACCAAGGAACAGAGTGATTACCACAAGTACGATAACTGCCGCTTCAAGAATGGTTTTCACAACTTCGTGAATAGATTCGTTGATGGCGATAGTTGAGTCGTACATCACGTTCATTTTGATGTTGCTTGGCAAGTTACGCTCTAATTGAGGTAAAAGTTTCAGCACATCTGCCGCGATGTTGATTGGGTTAGCACTTGGTGCCGCGTTGATCGCTGCAACTACAGCCTCTTGACCGTTCGCACTTGCGCGGTAAACGTCGTGGCTCTTCTCTAAGGTCACTTTCGCAATGTCGCCAAGACGAATGACGTCACCTTCACCAGTTTTAACAACCAGCGCTTCGAGTTCAGCAACGTTGGATACTTGAGTATCTGCGCTACCGTTGTAAAGTACGAATTCACCTGTCGCCTGACCGGTTGCCGACTGATAGTTGTTGGCGTTTAGTACCGTCATCACGTCGGTTGCTGTCAGCTTAAGTGCGCCCATTTTCGCTGGATCTAGCCATACGCGTAGCGCGTATTTCATACCACCGTATAGGTCAACTTTCGATACACCATTTACCGTAAATAGCTGCGGGTTGATTACACGCTCAAGATAGTCGGTGATCTGGCTAGAAGACAACTCGTCACTGGTGAAGCCAATGTACAGTACCGCGGTAGTCGAGCCAGTCGACATCGTTACTGTTGGGTCTTCCGCTTCTTTTGGAAGCTGTGAGCGAACGGAGTTGGTTTTTGCCAGAATGTCAGACAGCGCCGCATTCGGGTCGGTGTTCAACTTCATGTTTACGGTAATGGTAGACGTACCAAGCACCGAGGATGAAGTCATATAGTCGATATTATCGGCCTGCGCTACCGCTTGCTCCAAAGGCTGGGTAATAAAGCCTTGGATCAGGTCGGCACTCGCACCGTAATAACTGGTGGTTACAGTAACCACCGTGTTTGTCATTTCAGGGTATTCACGAACTTGCATCTTGAATACGGCTTGCAAACCAAGCAACGCAATCAAAAAGCTGATCGATACCGCTAAAACTGGACGTTTAATAAAAACATCAGTAAAGCGCATGATGCCTCCAATTAAAGCATTGGTGTTTCAGCAGGTGGTGTCAGTGCTGCATCTTCAACGATAGTCACTTTCGCGTGGTTACTTAGACGGATTTGACCCGATGTGACCACGACGTCACCTGGTTTCACGCCTTCTAGGATATGCGCGATGTCTTTAGTACGCTCACCCACTTTCACAACGTGCTGTTTAACGCGTTTTTCACCGTCTTCTTCAGTCACGATGTAGACGTTGTCGCCGTAAAGCGTAAACGTGATAGCCGTTTGTGGCAGCGTTACTTGGTTCTCTAGCTTAGGCAGAATGATGTTTGCACGCGCGAACATACCGCTGCGAAGTTTGCCATCGCTGTTAGGAATGTCGGCTTGAACTTGGATCAGACCACTTTGAACGTTAACTGCTGGTTCAATCGCTGAGATAGAACCTTTGAAAGGCTTATCAGGGTAAGCATCAACAAAGATGTCCACTTCTTGGTCTAGCATGATGCGAGAGATGTCCGTTTGAGGAACAGTGAAACGTAGACGCATCACGCTGGTGTCTTCAAGACGAACGATATCGGTACCTGCTTGTAGGTACTGACCAAGATAAACATTACGAATACCAACCACGCCAGCAAAAGGCGCTTTGATTTCACGGCGGTCAATGGTCGCTTTCAAGCTTTCGATGTCCGCTTTAAGTGAGAAGTAGTTTGCTTCAGCTTCGTCGTACGCTTCTTTAGAGATAGAGCCTTTTTTGAAAAGACCTTGGTAGCGTTTGTACTTAGCTTGAGCTGCTGGCAGTTTTGCTTGTGAGCTCTTAAGGTTTGCTTTTTCTACCTCAGAGTCCAGAAGAACCAAAGGTTGGCCTTCTTCAACTTGAGTACCAGAGTCGAAAGAGATCTTATCGATCACGCCGCTGGTTTCGTTCGCAACAGTGACACCTTGGTTAGGTTCAATGAAGCCGATTGCCTCGATAACAGGAACCCAATCAACCGCTTTTACTTCTGTTACGGTTACTGGGAATTCTGGTTCCGGACGATTCGCCATGTATTCAGCAATTTTCTGTTGCTTGAATAAATTGAAACCTATCACGCTCCCGAATAGGAGAATCGCGATAAGCAACATAAAGAAAGTCCACTTTTTCATTCTATTAAGAACTCCAAGTTAGTGTTTAATAATTGCATCCCAGCTAGCTTCAACGGCTGCTTCCAGCGCGTCTTCATCCAACTGATAAAATCCCAAAGCATGTTTTCTAGCAAGCGCAACACTAGCTTCGAAACTCAACCCTGAAAGAATCTCGTTATCTAGGAGTTTGAATACCCCTTCCGCCTTACCTTGATCGAAAAGACGATCTACTTGGGCAAACATTTGCCTTTCAAGTTCCCGAGTTCCTTTACGATTTGTACAAGGTAGTGATTCATATTGGACACGGTTGCTTAAGGTGTCTAAATTTGAACCAGCAAGGTGCCAAATATTGAGCCACATGGTGCGGTAACGCTCTTTCAGAGGCATATCGTCATGAACATCCGCTTGAACGGCGTCCGCAATACGTTTGGTAACAGTAAGGCGAACCTCTTCCAAAAGATGTTCTTTATCTGAGAAATATCGGTAAATCGTGCCCGCTGCGACACCTGCTTCAGTTGCGAGCTTTTGCATGGAAAGACCATGAAAGCCCGACTCAGCGATTAAGCGTTCGGCAGCTGCAATGATTTGCTCGTATTTATCTCCAGTAGTGTTATTGGTCATAACCCCACCACCCAATGAATGAACGTTCATTCATTATAGCGTAAAGAGTGGTCGCTTATGCAACAAAATGTTGCAACTCTCTGTGTAAAAATTACGTGAAAATGACCGTAGCTTTCACACACTCACCCCTTTATCATAGGCGCCACTATTTCCACCCGCAGAGAATTTTTATGAAGCTGAACCCAAGACAAGACGAAGCCGTTAAGTACGTATCAGGCCCATGCTTGGTACTTGCGGGTGCTGGCTCGGGTAAAACTCGTGTAATTACCAATAAAATTGCTTATTTGGTTCAGCAGTGTGGCTACAAGGCGCGTAATATTGCTGCGGTGACCTTTACCAACAAAGCTGCACGTGAGATGAAAGAGCGTGTAGGGCAGACATTAGGCAAAGCTGAATCGAAAGGCTTGATGGTCTCGACGTTCCATACCTTGGGGCTAAACATCATCAAGCGCGAGTACAAGCACCTTGGTTTGAAAGCGGGCTTTTCTTTATTTGATGATCAAGATCAGCTAGCGCTGCTTAAAGAGCTGACAGAAAAGCAGCTAGATGGCGACAAAGATCTGCTGCGTCAGTTGCTAAGTTGTATTTCCAACTGGAAGAACGACATGCTGACGCCGGAGCAAGCCAAAGCGTTGGCTCAAGGTGAGCAACAACAGCTCTTTGCATTCTGCTTTGAGATGTACCAAAAGCAGATGAAAGCATACAACGCGCTTGATTTTGACGATTTGATTTCTTTACCGGTACAACTGTTACGCAATAACCAAGAAGTACGTCAGCGTTGGCAAAACCGCATTCGTTACTTATTGGTGGATGAGTATCAAGACACCAACACCAGCCAATACGATTTGGTGAAGTTAATCGTTGGTGAGCGCGGTCGTTTGACCGTAGTAGGTGACGATGACCAGTCTATTTATTCATGGCGTGGTGCTAAGCCGCAGAACCTTGTGTTACTTGGTGAAGACTATCCTAACCTGCGTTTGATCAAGTTGGAGCAAAACTACCGTTCGACGAGTCGCATTCTGCGCGCAGCTAACATCTTGATTGCGAATAACCCGCACGTGTATGAGAAATCGCTGTTCTCGGAAATTCCTGACGGTGAAAAACTCAAAGTGTTGCTGGCGAAGAACGAAGAGCACGAAGCGGAGCGCGTAACGGGTGAGTTGATTGCGCACAAGTTCCTAAACCGCACCGAATATAAAGATTATGCGATTCTATATCGAGGTAATCACCAATCGCGTTTGATTGAAAAATCACTGATGCAAAACCGCGTGCCATACAAGCTATCTGGCGGCACATCGTTCTTTGCTCGTGCCGAGATTAAAGACATCATGGCTTACCTGCGCGTGTTGGTGAACCCAGATGATGACAACGCGTTCCTACGTATCGTGAATACACCGCGTCGTGAAATCGGTCCGGTCACACTAGAGAAGTTAGGCAGCTATGCCAACATGCGTGGTAAAAGTCTGTTTGAAGTCAGCTTTGAAATGGGATTGGAGCAGCACCTTACAGGCCGAGGTTTGGAAAACCTGCGTCGTTTTACACAGTGGTTAGTTGCGATTGCCGATCAAGCCGAGCGTGGTGATACCGTTGAAGCGGTACGTTCACTTGTACGTGATATTCATTATGAAGACTGGCTGTATGAAACGTCAGCAAGCCCGAAAGCGGCGGAAATGCGCATGAAGAACGTTTCTGATCTTTACTCGTGGATTGTTGCTGACTTAGAAGGTGATAACTACGACCAAGAAGAAAAGACGTTAAAAGAGGTGGTTCAGCGCCTTACTCTGCGCGACATGATGGAACGTGGTGAGGAAGATGAAGACAGTGATGCGGTGCAATTGATGACACTACATGCGTCGAAAGGCCTCGAGTTCCCATTTGTTTACTTGATTGGTTCGGAAGAGGGTATTTTGCCACACCAAACTAGTATTGATGAAGACAACGTCGAAGAAGAGCGTCGATTGATGTACGTAGGTATTACGCGTGCACAGCGCGAGCTGACTTTTACCATGTGTAAAGAGCGCCGACAGTTTGGTGAATTGATCAAGCCGACCCAAAGCCGTTTTCTCGATGAGCTGCCATTTGATGACGTTGAATGGGAAGCAAACAAAAAGCCAGTATCAGCAGAAGAGCGTATGGCGAAAGGTCAGGCACATATTGCCAATATCCGTGCAATGTTTAAAAAGTAGTCACGGACGGTTCTAATTTGTCAAAAATAAAAAGGCTTGCCACGCGGCAAGCCTTTTTCATTGATGTCTTTATTATAGACCTTCAATCATGTGGTCGATGGCTGCGATGATTTCGTCATCAGAACAGTCCATACACGTACCCTTAGCTGGCATCGCGTTGAAGCCTTGGATTGCGTGGTTGGTCAGTACGTTTTTGCCTTGTGCAATACGAGGTGCCCAATCGCCAGCATCACCAGTTTTTGGTGCACCGTTCACGCCAGATGAGTGACAAGCAATACAGAAGGTACCGTAAACTGCCGCGCCATCACGTGGACCAGTTGGTTCTGCTTTTACTGGTTCCGCACCTGCAAGGTAAACATCACCGACAGGTTTGATGCGTTCTGCGATCGCATCGTATTCAGTTTGGCTGATGTCAGAAGCTAAAGCTGCCGTAGAGAAAGTTAAGGCAGCGAACAAAACGCTAATCATTCGTCGAGACATATCCATTAAACCCACTTCACATTCCGAGGTAAGTGACTTACCTATTTATATAGTTAGAGTATTTAGAGCTGTTGGATAAAGTTTTAGGTGATTGCTTCTATAGTGAGCAAAAAACCTTATCTAACAGTCTAGAGTGATTGAACAACCAAGTTGCAGCTGTTAAATCAATGTAAATAATGGGTGATTATATCCCGATAACTTGTTGCAATAAACAACAAGTTATCCATGACAGGGCGTGAATCACATCAAAAATTCACTTTAAAGGCAGATAACTGTCGAAAAAGAGACCAAACGAGAAAAAAAGTAAAAAAAGTACTAGACGGCATAGTGTGATATCCGTATTATTCCTCTCCGCCGATGGGGCATGCGCCCGTAGCTCAGTTGGATAGAGCGTTGGCCTCCGGAGCCAAAGGTCGAAGGTTCGAATCCTTTCGGGCGTGCCATTCCGGAATACAAATTAAAGGCACAAACAATAGTGGTGGCTATAGCTCAGTTGGTAGAGCCCTGGATTGTGATTCCGGTGGTCGCGAGTTCGAATCTCGTTAGCCACCCCATTATTTCGGTAACTCATTAAATTAGTGAAGTTTCCAGTTTTGATTCAAATATCCCAAGAGTCGAAACAAAATTCGTCGGTGAATAGCGCAGCTTGGTAGCGCATCTGGTTTGGGACCAGAGGGTCGGGGGTTCGAATCCCTCTTCACCGACCACTATTTAGTTTATGGCTATAATAGAGCGGTAAACGGCAAAATTGATGGTGGCTATAGCTCAGTTGGTAGAGCCCTGGATTGTGATTCCGGTGGTCGCGAGTTCGAATCTCGTTAGCCACCCCATTAATTTAGGTGACTTCTTAGTTGAAGTATCCTGTCTGATTTGAGAGAATCAGTAAATATAGTTCGGTGAATAGCGCAGCTTGGTAGCGCATCTGGTTTGGGACCAGAGGGTCGGGGGTTCGAATCCCTCTTCACCGACCACTATTAGAAAGCCTGCTTTTTAGCAGGCTTTCGTCGTTTTAGAGCTTATGATCTCGCTTGGACTAGATGAGTCGGCAATATTTCAATGGATTTGAACCCATATGGGGTTCGCCTGAAGTTAGAATATGGCTCTTCATCGACCAATATTTAAAGCCTCAGTCGAAAGACTGGGGCTTTTTTGTATTTCTCACCCTAAAAAATCTGCATTCCATTTCAATACCAGCGAATATGTACAGCTTTGGAAGCTTTTGACCACCTATGATCTAAATGCGATTCGAGCTGATAAAAGAAACCCCAGCACGTTGGCTGGGGTTTTGTGTTTCTTGAATTAAGCGCTTTACTGAGCAAGCGTTTTTAGGATTTCATTCAGCTCAACCGTCTCTCGCACTTGATAGTTGGGTTTGATATCGGTTGTATTTTCCGTACCTGTTGCGTTTACCCACACGCTCAGAATACCCATATTGTTGGCACCCGCAATGTCTGCTGGTAGAGAGTCGCCAATATGAATCACCTCTTCTGGCTTTGCATCCACAAGGTTGAGTGCTTTGCGGAAAATGCTGGCTGCTGGCTTCTCTTCTGGCTCTTCCCCACCGACGATAATGTGATCAACCCATTCGCTCATTTGTGTTGCTTTGAGTTTTGGGTGCTGTGAGAAGATTGGACCGTTAGTGATCACCACTAATTTGTAGTGTTGACGTAGCTCGGTCAGCATCTCTTTTACGCCAGGGAAGAAGTCAAAAGCCCCCATGCGAGCCGAGTCAAAATAGCTCTGCGCCTGTTGAGCCTTTTCTGTATCAATCTCTATACTTTGCTCTGCCAAGATGGTCTGAATTAAACCGCAGCGGAAGGCATTTTCATCTGGCAGTAGAGCAATAAGTTGAGGAAATTCGTTATTGAGCTTTTTGTATACGCCTTGCAAGTAGCGCTGAACAAAAGCAGTTGAATCGGCGACTTGCGGGTAATTTTGAGCAATCCAAGCAGCAAATTCTTGTCCTGCCACTTTATCGGCTTGAGATGTGCCGCATAACGTTTCGTCCATATCAAAAAATATCGCTTTAAGCACAGGGGCTCCTTCATTCACTACTCGATGTTGGAGCTTGATTATCGCTGATCTCACTCAAAATGACAGTGGAAAGCGTAAAACTGATGGCTGAACTTCTCTTTTCCCCCACCAAAGCTCCCAGTTCGGAGAGTGTTTTAAATCCATAGAAAATTAGCTTAATCACAAAATCGCATAACAGACGCATAACTTGGGGTAGGTGACAGATTTCATTTGTTTTGCTGAACTGCTCACGTTTTCGCCTCTGTTTACTAGAGTGAATTTTGGCTTTTTATGTATGCAGACTATTTTGTTAGTAACATTTTATGTCGAAATATCCCAATAAGAACGGAATATTGTTTGGTTAGTGTTAACAATGACGCGTGAATAATAGGGATACTATCAATAGTGACTTTATGCGTAATTTTAGAGCATTTTTCTGTTTTTATTGGTGCGTATCGCACAAAAATGGGGTGTTATGAAAATGGTTAAATACTTGTTAATGCATTTCTATTCGCTCATTGTGCGTGTAAATAATGTTTTTTCGGCGGAATATACTTTAATTGTTGCTTTTTTGTGTAATTTTTGCCAAATTGTCTCCGCATTAAGATTTCAGAGTATTATTCTGAATTTGAACGGATTCATTCAGGTGATGAATGGCGCTTTTATTGCGCGATTCGATACCACAGACAAGGCAGTAGAGGTCTGAAATGTCACTATTAGAGGTGAAAAACCTTCGTATTGAATATCCATCCCGTCACGGTGTCCATGCGGCCGTGAAATCGCTTTCTTTTCATATCGATCGTGGCGAAATTGTGGGTGTTGTTGGCGAATCAGGTGCGGGTAAATCCACCGTTGGTAACGCCGTTATTGATTTGCTTAGTCCTCCGGGACGTGTTGCTAGTGGCGACGTGTACCTTGATGGGGAGAAAATTTCTGGTTTAACACCGGAAGCGATGCGTAAGGTTCGCGGCTCTAAGATTGGCTTTATCTTCCAAGATCCAATGACCTCACTTAACCCTCTATTTACGGTTGAGCAGCAATTGAAAGAGACCATTCACGCCAACATGAAGGTGTCGGATGAAGAGGCGTATCAACGTGCGCTTTCTCTAATGCAGCAGGTTGGCATTCCTCAACCTGAAAACCGTCTTAAGCAGTATCCACATCAATTTTCTGGCGGTATGCGTCAGCGTGTGGTTATTGCTATCGCTTTGGCTGGTGAGCCAGACCTTATCATTGCCGATGAGCCAACGACAGCGCTCGATGTATCTATTCAAGACCAAATCCTAAACCTTATCCGCGAACTGTGTATCAAGAACAACGTAGGTTGTATGTTGGTTACGCACGACATGGGCGTGGTTTCAAACGTGACTGACCGTGTGGCGGTTATGTACCGTGGCGATTTGGTGGAGTTTGGCCCTACAGCTAAGGTATTGGGCGACCCTGATCACCCATATACGCGCAGCTTGATTTCTGCCGTTCCGCGTTCTGATGTAAAGCTCGATCGTTTCCCATTGGTGAGCTACATCGAAGAAGCGACAGAGTTACAAGAGCTAGACATTAAGAATCACTGGTTGGGTCAAAGCCAAGACCAACGTGAGTACACAGGTCCTTTATTGGATGTGAAGAACGTTAACCTGCGTTTTGTAACCAAAGATTCATTGTTTGAAAGCCGCCGTGAATACGTGCAAGCATCAAACAATGTTAGCTTTGAAGTGCATGAAGGTGAGACGTTTGGTTTGGTGGGTGAATCTGGTTCAGGTAAATCGACCATCGCACGTGTGATTGCTGGTTTGTATGAACCAAACTCAGGTCAAGTAAGCTTTGAAGGCATTGACCTGACGGCGCTTAAATCGGAAAAAGCACGCCGCCCATTGCGTCGTCAGATGCAGATGGTTTTCCAAAACCCATATACCTCAATGAACCCGCGAATGAAGATTTTTGACATCATCGCGGAGCCAATTCGTTTCCATAAGCTAACGAAAAATGAAGCGGAAACGCGCCAGATTGTGAATGACCTACTTGATCACGTAGGTTTAGGCAAAATGGCAGGTGTGAAATACCCTCATGAATTCTCCGGTGGTCAGCGTCAGCGTATCTCAATTGCGCGTGCGCTGGCGACCCGCCCTCGATTACTGATTTGTGATGAACCAACATCTGCGTTGGATGTATCGGTACAGGCACAAATTCTAAACTTGCTGAAAGATCTGCAAAGTGAACTGAATCTCACCATGCTGTTTATTAGTCACGACTTACCGGTTATTCGTCAGATGTGTGACCGAGTAGGTGTGATGCAGATGGGTACGCTACTGGAAGTGGCTCCGACAGAGCAATTGTTTACTGCTCCTCAGCATGAATACAGTAAGAAACTGATTTCTCTGATGCCTGAATTCACAGGTTTGAGAGAAGAAATCAAAACGGCATAAACCAAGTTTTTCGCTTGGCTGACCATCAAGGTCAACAAACCTTAGTCATAACAAAGACGCAAACACAACAAGGGATTCGAATTCCCGCATGAAGGAGTTATGCAAATGAAAACCATGAAAAGCAAGTTAGCAGTGGCGCTAATGGCAGCAGGTCTAAGCTTTAACGCATTGGCAGCAGATATCAAAGTTGGCTATGCAGCTGACCCAGTATCTCTAGACCCGCACGAGCAGCTATCAGGTGGTACGCTGCAAATGTCACACATGGTATTTGACCCTCTAGTTCGTTTCACACAGGACATGGACTTTGAACCTCGCCTAGCGGAAAGCTGGGAGCGTATCAATGATACGACGGTTCGTTTCAAACTTCGTCAAGGCGTTAAGTTCCACTCAGGCAACGACATGACAGCGGATGACGTTGTGTGGACTTTCGAACGTCTACAAAGCTCTCCAGACTTCAAAGCTATCTTTGACCCGTACGAAAAAATCGTGAAAGTGGATGATTACACGGTTGATCTAGTGACTAAAGGGCCTTACCCGCTAGTGCTACAAACAGCAACGTACATCTTCCCAATGGACAGCAAGTTCTACACGGGTAAAACCGAAGATGGTAAAGACAAGTCTGAGCTAGTGAAGCATGGTAACTCATTTGCATCAACACACGTTTCTGGTACTGGTCCGTTTATCGTGACGGCTCGTGAGCAGGGCGTAAAAGTAGAATTCGAACGTTTCAAAGATTACTGGGATAAAGAGTCGAAAGGTAACGTAGACAAACTGACGTTACTTCCGATCAAAGAAGACGCGACTCGTGTTGCAGCACTGCTTTCTGGCGGTGTTGATATGATCCACCCAGTAGCGCCAAACGATCACAAACGTGTGAAAGACGCAAAAGGTATCGATCTAGTAACACTACCTGGTACGCGTATCATCACGTTCCAAATGAACCAAAGCAACAACGAAGCACTGAAAGATGTTCGCGTGCGCCAAGCGATTGTTCACGCAATCAATAACGAAGGCATCGTGAAAAAAATCATGAAAGGTTTCGCAACAGCTGCAGGTCAGCAAAGCCCGGCAGGCTACGTTGGTCATGATGACAAGCTGGTTCCTCGCTACGATCTTAAGAAAGCAAAACAGCTGATGAAAGAAGCGGGTTACGAGAATGGCTTTACGCTAACGATGATTGCACCAAACAACCGCTATGTGAACGATGCGAAAGTGGCGCAAGCGGCGGCGGCAATGCTGTCTAAGATCGGCATCAAGGTTGACCTGAAGACTATGCCTAAAGCGCAATACTGGCCTGAGTTCGACAAGTGTGCGGCAGACATGTTGATGATCGGTTGGCACTCAGATACAGAAGATTCAGCAAACTTCAACGAGTTCCTAACCATGACACGTAACGAAGAGACAGGTCGTGGTCAGTACAACTGTGGTCATTACTCTAACCCAGAAATGGACAAAGTGGTTGAAGCGGCAAACGTAGAAACGGATCCAGCTAAACGTGCAGAAATGCTGAAAGGCGTTGAAGCAACGTTGTACAACGACGCTGCATTCGTACCGCTACACTGGCAAAGTGAAGCCTGGGGCGCGAAGTCTAACGTGAAAGCTGCAGACATCGTTAACCCAATGGTAATGCCTTACTTCGGTGACCTAGTGGTTGAATAATCACGGTTAGTCGATGTTGAGGAGGGATGGATGTCCCTCCTCAACTCTACGTACTCGGCTCAGTTTTGTTTCAGTCGGACTGAGTTGTTTTTAGACTGAATTTTCTCTCTGAATAGAGATCTATGGATAGTTAAGGGGCAAGGAATGTTTTCGTTTCTGGTCAAGCGCCTGTTTCAGGCACTGATAGTGATGTTTGTGATCAGTTTGGTGGCGTTTGCCATTCAGGATAACCTGGGTGACCCGCTACGTGAGCTTGTAGGTCAGTCGGTTTCAGAAGCGGAGCGTCAAGCGCTGCGTGACGAACTGGGCCTGAACGATCCCTTTATCACAAAGTACACTCGCTTTGTGAGCAATGCGCTACAAGGTGATTTAGGTACGTCTTACTTCTTCAAGCGACCTGCAGTTGAGGTCATCCTCGATAAGCTGGTGGCTACATTAGAGCTCGTGTTTGGTGCGACGCTCATTATCATTGTTTTCTCTATACCGCTTGGGGTGTATTCAGCGATACATCCGAAGAGTATTTTTACAAAATTCGTTATGGCGATGAGTAGTGTCGGCATCTCGATTCCGGTGTTCTTAACCGCAATCATGTTGATGTACGTCTTCTCCATAGAACTCGGTTGGCTACCTTCCTTTGGACGGGGTGAAACGTCCAATATACTCGGATGGGAGTCTGGCTTCTTTACCATCGATGGTATTAAGCACCTGATCCTGCCGTGTATTGCACTCGCATCTATCATGCTGCCGTTGTTCATCCGTTTGGTGCGTTCAGAAATGCTGGAAGTACTGAGCTCTGAGTACATTAAGTTCGCCAAAGCGAAAGGCTTGAACTTACAAAAGATTTATTACCAACATGCACTTAAAAACACCATGCTACCTGTACTGACGGTCGGTGGTGTGCAAATTGGTACCATGGTGGCATACACCATTCTGACAGAAACCGTGTTCCAATGGCCGGGCACTGGCTTTCTTTTCCTAGAGGCAATCAACCGTGTAGATACACCGTTGATCACTGCCTACGTTATCTTTGTTGGTCTGATCTTCGTGGTAACTAATACCATCGTTGACTTGCTGTACGGCATCATCAACCCAACTGTGAACCTAACTGGAAAAGGAGCTTAATCATGAGCCAATCAAATGTAACACCAGCTCCTGCTGCCGCACCGTCAGCCTGGCAACGTTTCAAAGAGTCGGACTTCTTGTATTACTTCAAGCGCGACAAAGTTGCGATGGCAAGTTTTACCGTCTTCATGATGTTTTTAGTCTTGGCTGTAGCAGCACCGATTCTAGCTCCAACTGACCCATACGATTTGACGTCTATCGACATCATGGACTCAGAGCTACCTCCATCTTGGATGGAAGATGGCGATGAGCGTTTCGTATTGGGCACTGATGAGCAAGGTCGTGATATTTTGTCGACCATTCTTTACGGCTCTCGTTTATCTTTGACGATCGGCTTCCTCGCGGTTGGTCTTCAGCTTATGCTGGGTATCATCATTGGTTTGTCAGCAGGTTACTTTGGTGGTCGTATTGATAGTTTCTTGATGCGTTTTGCTGACGTTCAGCTGTCGTTCTCGACCATGATGGTTGCGATCATCGTGTCAGCTATCTTTAAAGCCAGCTTTGGCAGTGATTTTTACAGCCAATACGCGGTAGTCATGCTTGTCGTGATTATTGGTGTGGCGGAGTGGCCGCAATATGCACGTACCATTCGTGCTTCAGTACTGGCTGAGAAGAAGAAAGAATACGTAGAAGCGGCACGAGTGATGGGCTTTAAAGCCCCGCGAATCATGTTCCGTCACATTCTTCCGAACTGCCTATCACCAATCTTGGTTATCTCGACGGTACAGGTAGCAAACGCAATCATGTCAGAAGCGGCATTGTCATTCCTTGGTCTAGGTTTGCCAGTAGACCAGCCATCATTGGGTGCACTAATCAGTATTGGTTTTAACTACATCTTCTCTGGTGCGTGGTGGATTACCGCCTTCCCAGGAATCGTGCTAGTGACATTGGTACTGGTGATTAACCTACTGGGTGACTGGTTACGTGACGTGTTCAACCCGAAAATCTACAAGGGTTAATGACGCGATAAAATCGACGTATTATTTGCCTATTTAATAAATTTCTTTCTAAACTGAGAGCCGGATGCAATTCCGGCTCTTTTTTTGCTTATCACTTTTTATGCATGTTTTATTGACGCTCTGTCGCGATAATTTCATCACCTACTGTTTAGAGTGAAGCTATGGAAATGAAAAAGGCACTACATTCCTCCCGTATCGTCCAATCTGGCTTGAGCCTTGGGCTGCTGGTGGCGTGCGCTCAATTTTCGACTCCGGTTTTGGCGAGTGAATTTCTTTGCCAAGCCTCTCAGGCCAGTAATAAAGAATTGCCTGTGCTTGAGCAATCTTGTCCGATCGGTAAAGGGCTATGGGGAAAGAAAGTGCCGCAAGGAGGCAATGATTTCTTCTGGATCCAGTGTGGTCTATTGCCAAAACCGATGTCTTTAGCCAAAGCAAAGCCGATTTACGGCAAAATCACCACCGATGTTTGGATGAAGCCAGAACAAAAAGGCTATCGTTGCCTCATTGGTCCTTATACGGAATTTGCTAAAGCATCTCAGGACTTGCAACGAGTCAAAACCTTGTCGACCTATAAAGAAGCATTTATTCGTGTGGTTGGTAAAGGTGGCACAGTCCCTGCGAAACAGACTAAGCCAATGACCAAGCCGGAGGCAAAACCTGTAACACCTGTCGTACCAGCTGCTACTCGTGCTAATACGGATGCATTTAAGACAAAAGATGCGCCTGCGAAAGTTGCGCCAAAGCCAAAGTCGCTAGAACCAGTTGCCGTTGAGCCAGCTAAAATGACCAAGCCAGCTCAACCAACTATCAAGAATGACAACGTTGAAGTGCGTTTGAAAACGGTACTGAAGGGCAAGACATTTGTGGTGCCTTATTTAATCGAGAACAACAACCAGTTCTACATGGAACATGGAAAACCATGGAATCGTCTTAGCTACTCAAGCTCAATGAAAGTTTGCCAACAGCTAGGAATGCACTTAGCAACTGCGTCAGAGTTTAAAACATTGCGCGATTCTGGCGTGATGGAGAAGAACAAGTGGCCTTTGCAGTTACCTTACTGGGGTAAAGATAAAAAGGGCTTGTTTGCTGACCGAGAGCCAAATCAGCTAACGGGCACCTCGTTGCTTAACGTGATTTGCGTGAAGTAAAAAATGGATTAAAAAAAGCCCCGCAAGAGCGGGGCTTCGTGTTTATGAGCTTCTAGTTATCACTTTTCAAAACTAAAGATAATGCGTTCTGCTTCATCAGTACGCTCTGGAGTGGCTTCGATAGTGTAAAGCCCCGCAGGAATTGCTGCTGAATGATCGAAAGGCATGAAATCGATGTAACAAGAGCCTTCAGCATCTCTATATTGTGGTTGGCTGCTGAAGTAGTTGTCAGCACTGTAGTTGTCACCGTGAACTTGGATACGACCGTAGTCGAGATAGATATCTTTTAGGATTTCACAAGTTTTTGCATTACGACCATAGATTGAAGCTGAAGTGTATGGACTGCCTTGGTAATCAAATTGTTGAACGATGCCAGAAACTTTCAGTTCAGTTACTACAATATCATTTGCGCCTTCTTCAGATGGCATCGCAATGAATGTTTCACGGTCTACCCAATTCGCATCTTCTTGAGATTCGCTAACGTCATTGTTAAGCGCTTCTTCTACATATTGAGCATTTGTGTGGTAAGAATACAGTTCTGTTGACTTCTCATCGCCTTCTTCATCTGTGAATGACACAAGGAAATGCTCGTCGTCATCAAAAGAGTGTTGTTTGATGACATCCAATGTCATTTTCATACCATCTTCTTGGGAGATAATTTTGCCATCAACGATTGTGTATGGGACACCTTCTGTAAACTCTGACATGTCTGTGTCACAAGTTGATAGATTGTCGCTATCTCGATCGTTCCAGTACATCGTTTTCGTGTTCACATCTAGGTAGATTGAGTCACACCATCCTTTAGCGAAGTTAGTACCATTGTGACCAATTTCTACGAAATGTAGGAACTTACCTTCTAACGGATGTCCTGCAGGAGGAGGTGTTACGTCATCTGCTGGTTGAACGTTTGGCAGTGTGATCGTTACGTATTCAGAAATTACGGCATCGTCAGCATCTGGGTTTACACCTGCCGCAATCACGAATGAACCGTTTTTCGTTGCACTAGTTGGTGTGCCAGAAACAGTCAGTGTGCCGTTGTTATCAACATTGACTTTTAGACCCGGAACGGTTGTTGCGTACTCATCTTCTTCTGTACCAGCGTAGTATTCGATTGCACCTGACGTGTGCTGAGCTTCAAAGACTTCAGTAATATTGAAATCTGCATCAACAGCTTCACCAACTTTTAGTGTTGTTAGCTGTACTGTGATTTCTTGTTGAAGTTCTGCAAGATCACCGCGATCAATTTCAATCGATGCTTCAGGTTGTTTTTCAATGTCATCTAGCTCGAAGACTTTGTAAGTCGTATTGATACCGTCAAATGCAGAGATCGTGATTGTTTGACCTTCAGGGTAAATGCGAGATGGCTTACCTGTGATTTTCAGCTCAGTCTGACCTTGTGTTTCTACAAGTTCAAGTACTAAGCCATCAACAGATGTGTATGCTTTAAATGCAAGCTTTTCGTCGTCAGAGAACAAGTTGTCAATACGGAATTGTTCATTCTGAACTTCAACACCTTGGTATAGCTCAATACTGTCAATCCACTCTTCGATTGTATCAGCGGCTTCTGTGTTGATTGTTGGCGCTGGATTTTCAACGTTTACTTGTAGGTCGAAAGCGGTTGTTACAGCACCAAAGGACTTATCTTGTTCTTGTGAGTTGTAGTCAGTTGCCGTTAGCTTGATTTGGTAAGCAGGACGAACTGGAGTTAGCTCACCTGAAATCGTTAACTTGCCACCATTGATAGCCGTAGTTGTTAGATTTTTGACCACAGAACCATCAAGTGTGATGACGCTTACTGTGATGTCGATGTTTTTGTTATCGTCATCTTCAAAAAGGGCAAGATCGCCAGCAGCAAGAGGCAGTTCTAAATTGATTGAGTGGCTATCAAGAGGCTTCAGTTCTGTATTGATAGCTTTTACAACGCTCTCATTTGCAAATAACTTGCTGTTGATAACGGGTTCGCTAACTACGCCATTGTTGACTTCAATAACTGGTTTGAAGTTTGGATCATCTAGTTTGTCTGCGTTGTTTTTATCATTAACGACGTCAGTTGCTTTATCGGCAATTGCAATAGCGGTTTCTGCAGAGTAGCTGTCTTTTGCTTGTGCTTTAGACTCGGTTAGAATCTGAGCCGTTTTATGTAAAGCGGTATTGTTAGCGGCGATTACATCAGTAAATGCAGTATCACCCTCGATACCTAATGTCTCATTTACTTTGTTTTTCGCTGCTTGGATTTTTTCTGGTGTTGGGTTAGCACCAGCTTGGATTGCAACAAGGTCAGTCAGCGGAGAGATAACTTTCTCACCCGGAAGTGTACGGAATACAACCTCATGAGCCATAGCTTGGGTTGGGTTGTCCATATCAACCGTGTATGTGCCAGCAAAAAGTTGTGGATCGCGAGCAATCAGTTCAGCTTGAACAGTACCACCCGGAATAATGGTTTGAATCGCAAGGTTCTTTTCAGCAGAGTATTGTTTGTCTGTTAGCGTCACCTGACCCTCATCATTGGTTAGACCAATAATTGGGTCGTTGCTATCTAGCTTTCCATTGTTGTTTACATCTTCAAAAACGACTGCTTCTTTGAAGTAGCCATCAAAGCCTGTAATCACTACACCAGAGTTGTTGTTGCTTGAACCACTATCTGAACCACCACAACCGGTTAGCGCGATAGCCACTGACGCTGCTAGTAAACTCACCTTATTCATTGTTTATTTGTCCTTGTTTCGTTTCCGAATGAGAAAGTCGCTTTTTATTGTTTTATTTTCTAATCTCACTAGTGAGATTAGAAAAGCTGCGCATTTTTAATCGGATTTGGAAGCGGCTTCAAGACACGGAAAACCAAAGAAAAACCGTAAAAATTTTTGGAATATTTTTTCTTGGAATTTCTATCAATAAAAATATCAATTAACTTTAAATTTAGGTCTTTATAAACAATGACTTGTGTTGTTTTGGTTTATTTATAGGCTGCTGTATTTTTTGGGTAGTGGTAAATCATGTTTATTTTTAGCTCTTCTACTTTGCTCGCGTACTGAGGAAATGGGCGTAGGATGTAGCTATAAACCTCCCCCTGAATAAACTCATCATTAGCATGATAATCATTGTTGAAGTAGACATAAGCGTATGCGGATGGCTTAGGTGCAGTCGCGCAATCGGTATTATTGGAGTAAGAAATTACCTCGCTAAACATCCCTTCACCTGCAAGGATTGAAGTGTCCCAAAACTGACAGAATTCATGAGCAAATAAGTCGCTATTAGACGTGACTATGTTGAGATCTGAGTCGAAACCGTCGTAATACTCACCACCTTGAGCATGCCTTCGGTCAAAAATATAGTTACCCGCGAGCGCATGGCGATAACCACCGGCAGTCGGAATGAGCAGATCAAATAGGGCGGACTGATACAGCTCTTTTCCAGTATTGACGTTCAAACGCTCTTCCATTGAGCGCTTGTTTTTTTGCATGGTGTAGCTTTCGAAACGATTGTTATCAAAGACGGTAATAAAGTAGTTCTCAGTGTCTTTGTGAACTCGTGACGGGTAGGTTTTCTTCGTAGTCCAGATCTGACGGCTACCTTTGATGTGGATGATCAATGAGTCATCACTGATCTGGTATTCCCCGACTTTATTCAGCTTATGCTCGTCTGGGCAGCGAGTTTTGTTGTTTGAAGCAGCATAAAAAACTTCATCATCAATGAATTTAAATGCTTCACAGTACACTACTTCGTAAGGGTACTTGCGTCCACCGAGCAACGTTGTGGTTTCAAGGCGATATACCACACCATCAATGAGCGGATGTTCTGTATCGTTCTGCTCTGCAGTGACTGCTGGCAGCTCGAAGCGTGTCGTGACCCAAGCGTGATCTTCTGTCCCGTGATGGTCATCACGTGCAGAGACTGCCAAATATGTGGTTTGGTTGAAGTCTTTTGGCGCGCCTTGCAGCATGATTTGCCCTTGGTTGAGAACGCTCAGTCCGTTGGCGTTTTCTAGCCAAATTCGCGTGGTGAGTAAGTCTCCTTCTGGATCTTCGAACAGCTGTTCCAACCCTAATGAGTAGTTGATAGGGTTGTTTTGTGTCAGTTCCCAACTATAGATAATGGTTTGTAATTGCTGCTCAACCGCTAGGTTTATTATCGGCTTGCCGTTCTCTGTTGCATCGTCGTGTGCAGATTCACTGATGTAGGTTATCGTTAGGTTTTGGGAGTAATTGGCCTCCAATGATCCCAAGGCATCTTCAACCTGATCAGGACGGTCTGACAACGTGGATTCAAGCGCTTTTTCAAACGCCAGTTCATTGCTTCTTTCCAATGCAGATGCGGTGAGTGCCTGTTTTACTTCGATAAGGGAAGTGCGTTCTCCGTGAGGCGTATTTCTCTTTTCCTCGTTATTATTCGCTGGTTGTATGTTGGCAGCCGCAGCTGTGGTTTGCTCGTCTGTTAGCCAGTAAAGCGCCATCAAGCAGGTACTCAATGCACCTGCAATCCAGTATTTCTTCTTCATGATTTTACGCGTGTGCCATTCTTGATTGCAGCCAACTGCGGGAGAACTTAAGGTCTTTTTCAATCAAACTGGCGCTGCATTCGAGCAGTTCACAGATCTCTTGGTTTTTCATGCCCATCAGATATTTGAGCTTTAACGCGTTGGATTGGCGCGGGTAGCGCACACTAAAGTTATCGAGTGCTTTATCCATGATGATGAGTTGCTCGAAGCGATCTTCTTCTTCTTTCATTAGCGTGATGTGTTGGCGTTTTTGCGCTTGATGCGAGCGAGCGTTGTCGATCAGGATTTGGCGCATTACTTTGGCTGCCATTAAGAAGAAATCGCGCTTGGTTTCAATCTCACTCATGTCGCAATTAGACATCTTTAAATACGCGTCATGGATCAGAGCGGTGGTGCTGTTTACGCTGTCCGACAGTACCTTATTGTCGGTTCCGTATTTCTCTGCGTTGCGCTCGCGTTCTTGTTGAGCAATTTTACGCAGTTGTAGGTAAGCGAATTGGTACAACTCACTTTCCGCCTGTTTATCGCCTGCTTGCCACTGTTGGATAATTTGCGTCAGAGTAGATTTAGAAGTCATGGCTATACATCCTCACTTACTTTTACAAACTCAGAGATGGAATAGGTTTCAACGCGATCAGAACCATCGCGATTACGGCTAATGTCTTGTTGGTAACGATACAAAATGCCTTGCTCCCAGCTTTTACCTGCAGGTAGGTATTCCCACGTGGTGTAGTTGATTTCTGCTGGGGTTGGTGACCAACGCACCATTACGTTCATTTGCGCGAGTTCAGCACTTGGCTGGTCATTGTTGACCCACCACATATCCAAATACTCGTTGGTGACATCTTGGGTGTATAGGCTGGTATCTGTCGGGCAGGTAACGGCATCAACTGGCAGGCGCAATACTTGGTTATGACGCATCAGTAGACACGACTGCTTCATTGAGTCTTGTAGGTATTGAGTTTGTTGCCATACACCTTGGTAGGCAATTTCGCTATCGACAGAGTCAGGATAGGTAAACCACAACATCTCAGTACGGTTGTGGTGCTTAACGTGCTCGTTTGGTCCCAACCCCTGTACTTTTTCCATTAATAGCTGGGTGCTCGGATCGAAGTTGAGTGCAACCGATCGATATTTCCAATCGCCTTCATCGTCATAATCTTCTAACGAGAAGCCATTGAGGTCGCTACGGGTACAGCCTGAATCGGCGCAGCCGACCAAGCTTTCCCATTCAGAGAACTTTTCAATCGGTTCGACAATTTCTTCGGTTACGCTCTGGTTAAGTGCTAGGAAACAGCCTTGGAAGTAGTCGCCAACACTTGGATGCTGAATCAGGCTCTCTTTAGTGATGGTGAAGTTAATCTCGCCAATTGGTGGGCGGTAACGCGGGTGGTGTTGATAGCGAATATCGAATGCACAGGCGCGACCCTGCCAATCCTTTTTCTTGATGATGATGTTCTTAAATCGCACGTCACGAGGCTCAAAAATGATCTCATTTGAGGCGAAGTTCTTTTCGATGTAGCGTTGGCTTTCATTTAGATGTTCAACTGCTTCTTGCACCGAAACCCAATCCAAATTGAGTTGGTGTTTGGCGTCATCTAGGAAATTGAGGTCGAGACGCTTGAGCTGTGCTTGGAAGGTTGGATCGGATAATACCTTGTTGATTAGCACGATTTCTTGACGGTTTTCCGGAGTGCTGTCGAGAGAGAGCAACAAGCGGGTCATGTTGATACTGCGACTTGGCTTGGTGGTTGCCATGGTCGGAGTAAGCACTTCTTGGCTCGACATCGTGGTGAGCAAGTAGCCGTTATCGTCATTGCCTAGGAAGAAGCTGATGACATCACCAGGGCGATATTGAAATGCGCCTTTATCGGTGTGGCCAGATAGGTTGGAACTGGTTTTGTAATACAGACCAGTCACCGGTGAATCGATGAAGAAACCTTGCTTTATGGTAGGCGCTGTCGCTTCTGCCGACGGAGTCGTAGAAGTTGAGTTCGCCCATGCTGGTGCTATCGCTAAAGCCGATAGCCAGATCGCAACGGAACGTGTGTACATCTTAAATTTTAAGCCTTTTTCGTGTTTAGCCTTACTGTTGAGTGCGGTCCTTTGGTGCACAATTTGGCTGACAACTTATTGATTTTGTAAGGTGCTTCTCTGGCACCGGCGTCATCATCGCCAACAACATTTTTTGTTTTATGTGTTTGGGGATATCTGGGTTAGACAGAATCCGCCTACGTGTCAGCTCCATCATGGCACTGACGGACATATGCTCGACGTTTTGCCCCTTGGCATGAAAGACAAGGCGCGTCACTTCGTACATGATGTCTTCTGCAATCTTCTTCTCTTGTTGCAGTTGTATGTTCTTTTGAATCAGAGTGTTACCAAACAGCAAACCAGATAACACTAAGATTGCGGACAACAGCGACGGCAGCGGTCGGCGTTGTACTAAACGAAGTGTACTGTACAGTGGCCAGTGCTTCTTTTGCTCTATTGGGCGTCGTTCTAAAATACATTCAATATCTTGGCGCAGTGTCCGAACATTGAGGTAGCGCTGCTTTGCTTTCGCTCGCGTTGCGCGTCTCACCACCCAATAAATATCTGACCATATTGGCTGATCAGGAAACATCAGCGCCAGAATCTTACCCAGTGAATACACATCACTTTGCTCAGTCAAAAACGCTCCGGCTTGCTGTTCTGGGCTGGCGTATTTTTCACTGAAGGCAATTAATGCCGGAGACGAATCATCACTGTTTGATTGCACCTTTTGTGTCAGGTTGAAATCGAGCAGTTTTGGTCGTTTATTGCGATCAATTAGGATGTTTTCTGGTTTGAGATCCGCATGCAGGACTTGATGCTGGTGGGCGTGTTCCATTGCCTGACAAATCTGCTTAAACAGCAACAACTTGTCATCGTCTTCCATTGGTGTGAGCAACAAATACGAGTCTAAGGTCTGACCAAAAACGCGTTCCATCACGATGTAAACCGAATCACCGTGCAAGCCGCCATCAAACACTTTGGCAATGTAAGGGTGGTTCAAACGAGCCAGAAGCTGAGCTTCATCAAACAGCGCGCGTTTGCCTAATACATTACTGAGATTGGTTTGGATGAACTTGATCGCAAGGTCTTGCTCGAACGTCTCGTCAGCGCGCAGTGCCGCATATACGACCCCCATACCTCCACGCCCTAACTCGTGGGTGAGTCGGTACTTGCTAACCTCTTCGCCCGTTAGGTCGACCTCTTGTTTGGTTGCCAAATTCGCGCCGAAGCCGAGCAACTGTGTCAGTTGTTCTTCTTCGTTTTCGCTAGCTAAAAGAGGAGCGATTTGGAGGTAAAGCTCAGGTTGACTCTGCTGCAATTCGTTGAGGTATTGCTGCTTTTGAGAGTCGTCCAGATCAAGCAGGTGATAGTAAATCTGGGTTTCGCTAGAGCCTAACTGCACTGTACTTCGTATCTTATTGTTTTAGGTACGCTATTTTATAAGAAACTCAATATTAATGTCATTTATTTATTCAGCTTTGAATCACAATGTTGGAATTGCAATTTGATGGTTATTTGAGCGGTAAGGTTATGATTTTATTAATGATGTAGCAGATGGATTTTGCCGAGCTTGTCGACAAGGAGTCTATTCGTCATAATGTTACTAGTAACATTACTGATAAATTAGATATTTATGGCTCAGCAGAATAAGAAAGCACGAACGACATTGCAGGATGTCGCAGACAAAGTTGGCGTAACAAAAATGACCGTCTCGCGTTACATGCGCAATCCAGACTCAGTGGCAGAAAAAACGCGAGTGAAAATTGCCGCTGTAATTGAAGAGATAGGCTACATCGAAAACCGTGCTCCGGCGATGCTGTCGAAGTCTTCCAGTAAAGCGATTGGTATTTTACTGCCTTCACTGTCCAACCAAATTTTTGCGTCTTTTGTTCAGGGCATTGAAACGGTCACTAAAGCTAATGGCTATGAAACACTGCTTGCGCACTTTAGTTATGACGAGCTGGAAGAAGAACGCAAAATCGCGTCGCTGCTCTCTTATCAAGTTGATGGCTTAATCCTAACTGAAAGCCATCACACTCAACGCACTTTGCAGATGATCAAAAACGCTGGCGTTCCTGTGGTAGAGACCATGGAACTGCCAGAGCAGCCGATTGATATGGCGGTTGGTATGGATCACGAAGACGCTTCTTACAGCGTCGTAAAGCGCATGTTGGAGTCGGGCAAGCGTACTATTGTTTACTTCGGTGCTCGCTTGGATACGCGTACTAAATTGCGTATGCAAGGCTACGATCGCGCGATGACGGAAGCAGGGTTGGAGCCAAAACATGTGCTAACAGGTGATCACTCAAGCTTTTCGCTAGCGCATGATTTACTGGAGCGTGCACTGACAACCTACCCAGAACTTGATGGCGTATTTTGTACCAACGACGACATCGCAATTGGTACCTTGTTGAGTGCTCAGCAGCGCGGCATCAAAGTGCCAGATCAACTTGCGGTGGTGGGCTACAACGCATTGGACATCGGGCAAATTATTAGCCCGAAACTGACCAGTGTGGATACACCGCGTTTCGAGATTGGTGAGAAAAGTGCCGAGTTACTGATTGCGCGGCTAAAGGGTGAAGAGCAAGCCGAGACGGTCGTGAATATGGGCTATCAAATTACGGCGGGCGAGAGCGTCTAGCTCAGTCACGTTTATTTTTCATCATTCGTTTCTGATAAGGACACGGGCATGCCACACCAACTTGATGCGTTAGATCTTAATTTAATGCGCTTACTTAAAGCCGTGGTAGAAAATCGCAGCATCAAGTTGGCGGCGATGCAGCTTGGCATTTCGCAACCCAGCGCCAGTCGTGGGGTGATGAAACTCAAAGACGTGTTTGATGATCCGCTGTTTGTGCGTAAAGCGCATGGGGTAGAGCCATCTCCAATGGCGATTCGCTTAGCGGCGGAGTTCGATAACATGCTGTCGCCGCTAGAAAAAGTAGTGCAGGAGTTTTCGGACTTTGACCCACTCGAATACCAAGGTCAGATTGCGATTGTGACTGACCCTTACTTGATGGACGAACAAGGCCAGCGTTTATTGCGCGGCTGCCATCAAGCTTTTCCTCAAGCCTCGTTTGCTTTCTCAAGCTGGAACATTTATTCCCAAGACGAGATGCTAGAGGGCGAACACGATTACTGCATTCTCGACCAAGAAACCGAGTTGTCGAAAGACATCTACATGCGCCCATTGTTTGTTGAAAAGCGTGTGATTTTGGCGCGTAAAGACCACCCGACGTTGTCGCAAATCAGCAATGATTGGGATACGGTGTCGGAATTGCCACTGGTCTCTTTGCCTGCACCAGCATCCTACAACCCGCTGTGTACGGTGGAGTCGGAATATCGCCGCATGGGTTACGAACCCGTTGTATTGCTCAAGTCCTACAACTTGCGCGTCGCTTGCCAAATGTTGCTTGAGACCGATGCCATCATGTATGCCAGCCAAAGCACTGCACATTTGATGCACGAGCTTGCCTCTTATCCAATGCCGATGGTAAACCGAGAGTTTAGCCAATTTGTTGTTTCTGGGGGTTATTTACAGACCTACCGCAACCACCCATTGCACCGCCATTTGCACCAAGTGGTGCAGCAAACCCTCAATACGCCATTAACGTGATCGGATAGGCAAACCGTCCTTTAAGATATTCAAAAATGAATATCTCAATTACCTGTCTGTTTTACTGAAGAAGGGCTAATCTGACTACAAATAGTCAGGAGAAGCGGCTCTTTTTATCTTATCAATTCTTTGAATGTCTGATTCTTAAAGGACATTCACCATTCTCCGTTATGCAGTTTTTTAATTTCTGGGGAGGATGAATCATGCTCATTGCACGTCTATTTTTATTGCTCGCCATCGTTGCCGAAGTTGCCGGTACCAGTACGATGTCGTTTATTGGTGAAAGTAATGCGTGGGAAGGCTATCTGGTGATGTACGTTCTGATCGCCATTTCCTATTACTTCTTGTCGAAAGCGGCAAAGAAAATCTCTATCGGTGTCGCGTACGCAACATGGGAAGGTTTGGGTATCGCCTTGATTACCCTGGTTTCTATCGTTTTGTTTGACGCCAACTTAAGCACGCAGCAGTTGCTTGGTTTGGCGCTGGCAGTCGTCGGTATCGTGTGTGTGACGCTCGGCGAATCACACGATCAGCCTCAACAAAAAGATGAGTTGCCAAGCTCATCGAATGCGAGGTGTTAATCATGAGCCAATTTTTTACTGTTTCATTTGGATTTGTTGTCATGGCGGCGTTGGTCGACATCATGGCGAACATGGCACTGACTCGCTCTAAAGGCTTTAAGCACAGAGGGTGGGGCATCACTGCGATTGTCTTGGTGATGGCAGCGTTTACTTTGCTTGCTCAAGCGGTAAAAGAGATCGACCTTGCGATCGCCTATGCCTCTTGGGGCGCGATAGGTATTTTAGGTACCGCGATTGGTGGCGCTTTGCTGTTCAAACAAAAGCTTAAGCCGATTGGCTGGTTTGGTATCTTCGTGGTGATTGCCGCGGTTGTGGTGATGAAGACAGCTTGATGTTCTTTGCCTGAGTCCTAGATATCGTCATTCTGAACAGCGAGGGACGAGCGTGATTCAGAATCTACCAACAAAAAGTGCTGTGGCAGAGGCGTTTCCTCTCGCTTCACAGCACTTTGATAGTAGATTCCTGATCTCGCCTAGGCTCGTCGGAATGACGGATTCATTTATTTAAAAAGAAAAGTGACCAAC
>NZ_JAKRGG010000047.1:0-34312 GCF_022347645.1 Vibrio sp. MMH1-50 | reverse complement strand
ACAACTTGGAAAGAGCTAGCTATTACACTGCGTTGTTTTCCTTACTCTCGAATCAATGACAACGCTCTGAATCCTGCATCTTGAAGTCACTTGGGTATATTATCTCGATAAAAGCTAACGATGTGCCGTTACTGGTACTTCTCACCCGCAGCTGCAACAAACGCCATTTCTACTAAGAGTTCAGGATTCGCCAATTCAACTTTGACGCAAGCACGGCTCGGTGCGCAGCCCTCAGGGAACCACGCATCCCACACTTCGTTAAGGGCATCGAAGTTAGCAAAATCTGTCACGTAAATCGTCACAGATAGAATGCGTGACTTATCGCTGTCAACACTTGCTAGCATTTGCTCAGCTTGGTCGAAAATCTGTTGTACTTGTCCTTTCATATCCGCAGTTGTATCTGCTTCTGCCACCTCAACAAAGTTGGCAATACCGTTGAATACCGTTACATCAGACCAACGTTTGCATGGATTAATACGATGAATTGTCATGTTATTTCTCTTAATTACGGCTTCTCAACCAAACACACAGGCGCACCGATGTCGCATGAGTATCCGGTTGGAGTGATAACGCCAGTTTCCGGATTCCTATGGAAGCTAGCGACATTATGTGAATGTTGATTGGCAACGAGCATCCACTGCCCGTCACGGGATAAAACAAAATCTCTTGGGAACGCGCCACCACAATCGGACGCGGCAATTTGAACCGGAATATCACTCGTTACATCAAATGTACTGATCAGATTTTGCGCACGGCATGAGACATAGACAAAGCGCTCATCCGCAGAGAGACGAATAGCAGACGCCGCTTCTTTGTTCTCCTCGTCGGTTAGCAACTTAACTTGCTGAGCCAGATTCCATTGCCCCCTTTGCTTGTGAAGTACCGCTAGCGTTTCGGACAGTTCGCAAACAACGTACGCGACAGACTCATCACTATCGAAGACCAAATGACGAGGACCAGAACCAGGAGGCATCGCGATGCTTTGAGAAAGTGAAAACTTAACTGTCTCACCATCTTTTTTATAGTCATAGAAATGAACACTGTCTGTGCCTAAATCGACCACAGAAAATTGCTCGGAGTGGTTGAGAAACGTTGCTTGATGCGCATGAGGCGAGGCTTGACGTTCAGTATTGGGACCACTGCCTTCCACATATAATTCTGCGATGGATTTCAAAGGCTTACCTTGCTCATAAAGTTGGTAAACACTTACATTACCGGAACCGTAGTTTGCCACAGCAAGCAGCGAGGCTTTGATATCAATATGGCAAGGATAGTCGCCTTCAATTGGTAATGCATAGCTGTCTGTTTTTTCAGCAAAAATCAGTTCTGCACCTTCCAAGCGTTCTACTTCATTAAAGGTATATAACCCCTCTCCTTTGAGCGCAAGGTAAGAAGGGTTACGAACCGTTTTCACCGCTTCAGGAACAAGTTCATTGGTGAGCGTTAATGCGCCAGTAGCAATATCGAGAGAAACACACGCGATGCCCTGACTTTGGCTTGGTGAATTGGTATAGGTGCCTACATAAAAATGTAAGTGACCATTTACTGTCATGAGAAAACCTTTGGGAGATATAAGAGTGCTTAAACGATAAGATGCCGCCTGCGTTACCAGACGGCAATCCCTTTTAGTTATCAATCGGTTAAAGTGTGAAGCAACCGCTCAGTTGGTACGACAATAGCGACAATGGTTTCATCAAAGATAATCGCATTTTCATTGATGATTTGTTGATACGCTTTAGCATCAGATTGACTAATACCACGGCCCTGCTTGGCGAGCTCAATCAAGGTAAAACTTAAGTCGGCAACTTTGATGGCAGACTCTGCAACTGGCACCGTTTCTACTGACGCCACGTTGGCTGCGAAAATAGGTTTGGCTAGCTGCGCCGCTAACTTAACGCTTTGATAATGCATCGCTAACGCATCCAACGCGGTTTTATCACCTTGAGCATAAACTGCGACCAAATCTTTCATCTCGTACACTGCTAGGCTTTCTACTGGCAATGCATCCGCAAAGCGGTTTAGTCGCTCATACTGGTTGTACAAATCACCCTCGTTTGGCGTAGAGATCCACTTCTCCCAGTGACGAGCGTAGTATTGAGCCGGCTCGATGTACTTCGCTAACGTTTGTAGCGGTGCTTCGTCCGCACCATTAGCAAGACGTTTCAACATCATATTGGCATCGGCATGATGGCGCAGACCAAGCGAAATCTCAGACCATGTATCCATCACCTTCATGCGCTTGTACATGCTGCGCTCATCGGTCAGGTCTTGGCTCGACCATAGGCGCTCAGCAATCGCGTAGCTTCTGGGCCATAAACGTTGCTCGATGGTCATTGAATCGAGGTTCTCACCCCAAATGGTAATTTCTCCACCTAAGATTAGCTGCTGTTCTTTCTCGGTCAGCTCAGCCGGATAGCCACCGTTCGGCTCAGGAATGACACTCCCTGCCATGTCACTGCTCGCGACCAACTCTCCAGTCGCAGGCCAACGAACATTGCCTATCAACTGGTAACTAGTGTCTTTCAACTTGCCATCCGCGAAGTCATAGTTGAATTCGGTGTAAGACATAAAGTTATCGAAGTGCCCTTTAAACTTCACACCCGGCACATACTCAATGATGAACACCTCTTCGCGGGACTTACCGTTGTAATCGGTAAACGCACGATAGCTGCCGTCTGTTGCTTCAATAATGGTTAGATTGCCGGTGCGCGGACCGCCTTTGTTGCGCGGTTTAACCCAATCGTAAGTCGCGAATTTCT
Source organism: Vibrio sp. MMH1-50 (assembly GCF_022347645.1). Classification (NCBI taxonomy): domain Bacteria; kingdom Pseudomonadati; phylum Pseudomonadota; class Gammaproteobacteria; order Vibrionales; family Vibrionaceae; genus Vibrio; species Vibrio sp. MMH1-50. The sequence continues at coordinate 31,553 of NZ_JAKRGG010000047.1, read as the reverse complement.
CACCTTGATGAAGTTGGTCATCTACCGTGATTCCTTTCGGCATTGGGTCATTTCGGTAGTGGTAACTGGTTGGCTGCGGCTGGTCTAGGTAATAGCCTGTTGAGAGAATGCCTTGGTAGCCCTCTTTTGCTGCTCGACCGATACTGTCGTGCCCTTGCCAGCTTTGGATCACAATCGAGGTTGGAAGGTCTTTGTGCCAGATTTCATCCCAGCCAGTCATCTTCTTACCGCGCTGTTCCAGCATCTGTTCAACCTTGGTGTTCAGATACGATTGAAGACCACGCTCACCATCCAGATTGTTGTCTTTGATGAATTGCTGAATCTTCGGGTTATCTTTCCACTGTTGGTAATTTGGTTCATCACCACCGATATGGAAGTACTCATCAGGGAAGAGCTCAACCACTTCGTCAAACACGCTCGCCAGCATCTTGTAGAGTTCAGGGTTGGTCGGGTCCATTAACGGCTCAAACACACCCCAGCCACGTTGATGCGGATAAGACTGCTCACCCATGCCAGACATTAATTCAGGGTAAGCGTGCGCTACTGCCGAAGCATGTCCCGGCAAAGAGATTTCAGGGATAACTCGAATGCCAAGGTTACGCGCGTAATTCACCACATAGCGGATTTCATCTTTGGTGTAGTAATCACCATCTGCGGTGTCTTGCCACAGTTTTTGGTAATTATCGAGCTGGATACGAATCGCTTGGTCATCCCAAATATGCCAATGGAAGACGTTCATTTTTGCTGATGCCATTGCATCGAGTTGACGAAGAATCACGTCGAGTTCAATGAAGTGACGAGAAGTATCATAAGAAACACCACGCCAAGGAAAACGCGGCTCATCTTGAATCGACACCGCAGGCACAAAGTAGCCAGTCGCGTCCGTAGTCACCAGCTGCAAGAAGGTTTCTAAACCATGGAAAGCGCCGTAAGGTCGTTCGGAGCGAATGATGATCTGACCATTACGCGATTCAAGTTGATACGATTCATCACTGTGAATGTCTTGCACCTCTGACTTGGGCGCATTACGAATATCAATCACCAGAGTCGCGTCTTTTTCCGACTCGGCATGCCAGTTCAACATTGGTAAGCCGGTTTGACGATATAGACGGTCCATGGTGCGCTTGGCGTTGAACTGCACACGCGGTGAATCGTAGCCTTTGATGTAAATGCTGAAGGATTTATCCAGTGTGATTTTACCCTGCCCCAACTCTACATTTTGTGGGTAAGGCATTAGGTTAAGATCGGTGTTGGGAGTCATCGCCATTGCTGCCGTTGGAATTGTGATTAAGCCTGAAATGAGTAGTGCTAATGTACCTTTGTTCATCCGCGCCATCCTGTCGTCGTTATTATTGTTCAACCCAAGTCACGCTATTTAATGGGGTCTGGTGACTTGGGTAAAAGGGCTCTGTTTGAGTTACGCAACCAGCTCTACAGCTTCACGAACCAGCTTGCCAATTTCGTCCCATTGTTCGTTTTCAATTAAGCTCGGTGCCACCATCCAAGTACCACCGCAACAAACCACACGGTCGATGGCTAGGTAATCATTGACGTTGCTTTTACCGATACCGCCTGTCGGCATCAGACTCACATCAACATAAGGTGCGAGTAGTGACTTCACCATCGCGATACCGCCGCTCGCTTCCGCCGGGAAGAATTTGAGTAAGTTCAAACCCAGCTCGAGTGCTTGTTCAACCTGACTTGGGTTATTGACGCCCGGTACGATTGGCATATTGATTTCTTGGCAGCGACGCACGGTATTGGGGTTCAACCCCGGCGCAACAATAAACTCTGCACCCGCGTCTTTCGCTTGAGTAATTTGCTCTGGCGTCAGTACCGTGCCAGCACCGATGCACATTTGCGGGTAAGCATCGCGCATGGCTTTAATCGCATCGGCAGCGGCTTCTGTTCGAAACGTCACTTCCGCGACTGGCAGACCGTTTTCTACCAACACTTTCGCCAGTGGGATCGCGTGCTCAACCTTATTGATTTGGATAACAGGAATAACTTTGAATTGCTGAAGTTGCTGAATCATTGCTTGGGACATAATACGTTCTCGGAAATTATCGAATTAGATGAGTCATGGTGTCGTTTGGAATAATCGCGCCAGGATATTGAATAACGGTTGCTGCTAGTGCGTGACCGAGTTGGGCAGACTGCTCACAGCTTTGTCCGGTCAATCGTCCTGCAAGGTAACCAGCAGCAAATGAATCGCCGGCGGCACAGGTGTCGATGACTTTGACAACCTTCTCGGCGGCTACGTAAGCGGTTTGCTTGTCATCACCATACGACCAAACCAATTTGCATGGCTCACAGCCACGTTTAATCACGATTTCTTGGCAGCCAAAGCGAAGGCAGCGCTGCTCAGCACTTTCCTCTTCACCCCATACCAAGACATCATCATCTTCTGTGATAAGCGCAATGTCGACTAAAGGCAGAATTTGGCTGTACCAATGTTTCGCCTCTTTCGCAGACCAAAGTTGAGGACGGAAGTTATTATCGAAGATAACCTTGCCTCCACCTTGTGAAAACTGGCTTAACGCCTTTTTAAGCCTTACTTTACTATCGTCATTTAGAATCGCAATGCTGATGCCACTTAGGTAGAGGTAATCCAGCTCTCGGTTCGCAATCGCAGCTTCTAATTTGTTGAGTGAAGAGGTAGAGAAGTAGCTTTTGACGGCTGCGCTATCACGCCAGTAAAGAAAGCTGCGTTCGCCTTCTTGGTCGGTCTGCACCATGTACAACCCCGGAAGCTGAGCAGGGAATATCTCGACAAGGTCAGTCGCAATGCCCTCTTGTTGCCAGTTTTCCAGAAGCTCTTGAGAAAGTACGTCTTCCCCAAGACCGGTCGCGTAGGACACTTGGACAGACTGCTGAGCCGTTAGTCGAGAGAGGTAAAGTGCGGTATTGAGCGTGTCGCCACCAAAGCCTTTGCGAATTGGGTCGCCGCTCAGTTCAATCATGCATTCGCCAAAGAAAGCAATTTTAGTCTGGGATGAATCGGTCATCGTTCACCTACTTTGGATAAATTTAGAATGGTGGCTCGGGGGAGCCACCAGTTTGTCAGGAGCTTATGAGCGAGTCTCTGTTCGAGCCGAAACTCTTTGCTGCTAAGCGTTTTGATTTGCTGTTGTGCGGTGTTGTAGAGAAGCATCTTCTTCTAGAACGCCTTTGTCAGACAGTTCCATTTCCATCAGTGCACGCTCATCATCGAGGATTGCTCGTGCCATTTCTGGTGACACTTGGTTAGCTGGAGTCACTAGGCTCACTGCCACACCAGCAGTTAGGGCAAACAAACAAGATGGAATCACTGGGTTGCCCCAGAAAGCGGTCAGGTCAGGGCTCATCATTACAGCAAATGAAGCGATAGACGCACCTGCCAATGTTGCCAACGCACCTTGCCAGTTGTAACGCTTCCAGAAGCGCCCCAACATACCGCACACGAACATGCCAGACATAACTGTCGAGATCATCTTAGTGATGTAGCCGATGATGTCGTTCGAAGTTAGCGCGAATAGCAATGCACAACCGATCACCACAACCAAAGCCAAGCGAGAGTAATTCAACATGGATTCTTTGTTTGGCACGCGACCGGTGAACATAACGTACACATCACGCAGTAAGATAGACACGCCCGCAATCGCATCCGAACTCGCACTCGACATGGTTGCTGATAGACCTGCAATCAGAACGATAAGACCAACACCTACTGGCAATACTGTTGCCGCGATGTATGGGAAAGCAAAGTTTGCGTTGTTCAGTTCAGGGTCAATCGCATGCGCCGCCATACCAATGACTGCTGGGATGATGGAGAAGAACAAGTACAGCACACCAGAAGCCACGAACGAACGGCGGATGGTTGATACGTCTTTACCTGAGTAGATACGTTGGCGGAATGAAGGCGTTGCAAGTACACCCACACCAATCACAACAGCAAGAGAAACCGCTGGGATTAAACCAAGCTTATCAATCGCAAGGAAGCTCACCGCTTCTGGGTCCATGGCAGAGTAGAGGTTATCCAAGCCGCCAATGTGCTGCACTGACAATACCGCCATTAGGATGAAGCCAACAAACAAGATGATAGCTTGAATGGTGTCTGTCCAAACCACCGCAGTGTAGCCGCCAATAACAACGTAAATGGTAAACGCTGCTGCGATGATCATCTTCGCAGTGCTCAGCTCAATATCGGCAATCCACGCTAGGTACATACCACCACCAAGGATGTGTGCGCCCAACCAGCCGATAGAAGCGATAAAGATAAGCAGACCAACCACGTTCTTCACGATGCGGTTTGCACCTACGTAGTATGCGAGTTCTTCACTCATGGTCATAAAGTTGAGTTTACGAACTGGCGCGAACCACAGTGCCAATAACAAGATACCAATTGCGCCGCCAATGCCATAAAGCGCACCAGCCCAACCATTTGAGTAACCAAAGCCAACCGCACCCATACTAGAGCCCGTGCCAACCATGGTTGCTACCGTGGTACCTAATACGAGGAACAGAGGTAAGCCTCGACCACCGAGTAGAAAGTCTTCACCTGATTTTTGGTTGCGAGAGACAAACCATCCCAACCAAATTAAAAATAAGACATACGCACCGAAGCCGGTAAGAAAAAGTGTACTGTTCATTGAACACCTCTCATATCAAAATCCATCTTTCAGATTGATATAATTCCAGCAGCAAGTATTAGATTTTATTCCAGAAATTATCTAATTTTATTTTTATAGCTTTTGCTAAATATATTAGGCACTACTGCTTTATGAAATTATATTTATGTAGGGAGTGAGAGTGCCAAAAAGATAATAACAGGAAAGTAATTATTTCCGGCACTCTATTTTATTTAATTAGGTAAAGTGTGATTTCTATCGGCGATCTTCGCGGTAGCAAGTCACATCGACTTCGACTTTCACGTCCACCACCAGATCACACACCATGCAAATACGTGCAGGTGGGTGATCGCCAAAGAATTCTCTGAACACTTTATTGAACGATTGGAAGTAACGAGAATCCGTTAGTACCACTTTTACGTGTACCACATCAGCAAGCGTGTAGCCTGCTTCTTCCATAATATCGACACAGTTTTGAATCGCTAGGCGAGACTGGTCAACGATACCGCCTTCTACCACTTCGCCATCAGTCATTGGTGTTTGACCCGATACGTATAAGAAGCCGCCCGCTTCTGTTGCACGTGCAAATGGTAAATGTTGACCGCCAGTACCTACGCCGCCTTCTACACCATAACGTTTAATTGACATAATATTCTCCAGTGATAATGCTTAATCTATAAAATTAATTTATTTAATAAGTTATTGATGGGTATTATTTCGATAAATAAATACGCCATTTCTATTTTCGGTGACTTTATCTTTTAAATAAGATAGTTCGCCATTTACAAATACAGATTCAATACCTTGCGCGACGGAAATTGGATTTTCGAACGTTGCAGTATCTTTAATTGTATTTGGGTTAAATAAAACCAAGTCTGCGTAAGCGCCTGTTTTTATTTCCCCACGATCTTTCAATTGGTAGCGTGTTGCCGACATCCCCGTCATCTTGTGAATCGCTTCTGCCAATGGGAAAAGCTGCTCTTCACGACAGTAATGCCCCAAGACTTTCGGGAATGTGCCCCACAAACGTGGATGTGGATGCGGGTCATTTGGTAATCCATCCGAGCCCACCATGGTCAACTTATACTTAAGGACACGTTTGACGTCGTTTTCATCCATGCAGTGATAAACCGCGCCGGCAGGTTGCAACGCTTTTGCTGCTTCCATAAGAGGCAGTTGCATCTCGTCAGCAATGTCTTTCAGCATCTTGCCAGCATGTTCAGGTTTACTTTCAGACCAAGTGATGAAGATGTCGATTTCATCCGTCACCTGTTTTAAATCCAGCGTTGAAGAACTGGCGGAGTATGGGTAGCAATCGCAAGACACGTCTTGATGCTCAGAAACCTTATCCATCAAATCCAGCACTTCTACCGTGCGTCCCCAGTTGCCTGCACCTGCACATTTCAGATGAGAAATCACCACTGGCACTTTCGCGTACTGTCCAGTTTCAAAGGCTTCTTCCATTGCGCTGATGATTTCTTCAAACTCAGTGCGCATGTGCGTGGTGTAGATACCACCGTGATGACCGAGAATTTCCGCTAAGCGCATCACTTCATCCGCGTTGGCTTGCTTGGCACTCGCATAAGCAAGACCCGAGCTCAAACCCAATGCGCCCTCTTCCATCGCTTGTGCCAGTGTTTGGCGCATTTGCTCGATTTCTTCATCGGTAGCCGTGCGCAGTAAGTCGTCCATCACGTTGTTACGTAAAGTTGTGTGACCGACTAACGCAGCAACGTTGACCGCAGGGTTCGCCGCTTGTACCGCCTTCGCATACTCCGCAAAAGTTGGGTATTTGAAGTCTTCCTGCTTGCCCAATAGGTTCATTGGGTCTGGCGGAGTATCACTGAGTACCGCAGGGCTCGCGCTAATTCCGCAATTGCCTACGATTACTGTCGTCACGCCTTGGCTGATCTTTGGCAAGCAGTCAGGGTAACGAATCACATTAGTGTCATCGTGCGTATGCACATCAATAAATCCCGGAGCCAACGCAAGACCCTGACCGTTGATAACCTTCTTTGCAGAAAGCTCGTCTAGCTGCCCTACTTGCTCAATACGATCTTGACGAATCGCAACATCAGCAATGAATGGTGCTGCACCCGTACCGTCAAATACCTCTACGCTTTTGATAATGGTATCGAACAACATACTTCACTCTCTTCGTCCGTCGTTAACATGATTCCATCTTAATAATTCTTGAAATTTAAACAGTGAAGAAACACACAAAAAGCTCAGATTTGTTTGATACTTTCTAACATATTATTTATGGTAGTTAGCAACAAACACTTAATATCAATAACTTAGACCATGTTAGAAGTAGGTACGCCATGAAAGACAATCGCCAAAAGTGTGATAAAAACTATCATAATGAGTGTGTTACGACGCCAGGTTACGGAGAGAAGGCTCAACCTGTTGCGTGCAATTCCGATGGGTTACACAGTTTGATCCATGAAGAGATCACCCTGCCTGCAGCGGTGATCAAATCTTCTTCATTGAAGAACAACCTCGATTGGATGCAGCGTTTTGCCAATCAGCACAAAGTGAAACTGTCACCGCACGGTAAAACCACCATGACTCCCGCTTTCTTCCAGCAGCAATTAGAAAACGGCGCTTGGGGCATTACCGTTGCAACGCCGGCTCAGGCAGAGATTGCGGCGCTAGGCGGAGCGAAAAACATCATCATGGCGAACCAACTAGTCGGGCGCGCGAACATGACCATCATCGCCAACTTGATTGAAACCCACGGGGTCAACTTCTATTGCTGTGTGGATTCAAGCCGAAACGTCAAAGCGCTAGAGCGTGCCTTCGATGAACATCAATTGCCGCTTAATGTACTGATTGAGTTTGGTGTCGAAGGCGGTCGCTGTGGATGCCGTAATCAGCAAGATGTGGTTGAGCTCGCCACACTCATCCACCAGCAACCTCACCTTACACTCAAAGGTATCGAGGTTTACGAAGGTGTCATTCATGGTGACAATGCTGAGCAGGACATCCGTGACTTCCTCAACACCACATTAGAAATCGCAGCCCAACTACAAAGCGACAAGTTGATTGAGTCTAAACCTCTTGTTACTGGCGCAGGCTCTGCTTGGTATGACGTGGTTTCTGAATGCTTCGCCAACCTAGAAGATTTTGATGCCATCATTCGCCCAGGTTGCTACGCAATTCATGACACAGGCATTTACCTAGAAGCACAAAACAAAGTCATGCAGCGTGCTAAAAACAACCAAGGTGCAGCGTGTGATTTAGGTGGTGATTTAGAATCGGCACTAGAGCTTTGGGCATATGTCATTTCTCGCCCAGAGCCAACCAAGTTAGTTGCCGGTTTTGGTAAACGTGACGTGGCGTTTGATGCCGGGTTACCAATCCCTGAGCGCGCATACCGCGATGGTGAGTCAATCTCTATTGAAAGTGCGGTAACGACCGCGGTGATGGATCAGCACGCTTTCATCGAAGTAGACGCAAACAGCGACCTTCAAGTGGGTGATATGATTGCCTTCTCAACCTCTCACCCATGTTTAACGTTTGATAAGTGGCGTGCTGTGGCGGTTTGTGATGATGAGTATCAAGTCACTCATTGGGTGAAAACCCGTTTCTGATGATGAGCTTAGTGAGGCTTTTCGTTATACTTCATGCCAAACCAGTGGAGGCGACACAATAGCCTCCATGCAAAAGATAGGAACACAGCTTGAGTTTAGAAGTCGATATTATCTCTCAAATCACTGAACGTTTCAGTGCGCTGCGCGATGCCGAAAAGAAGGTCGCGAAGTTGATCATGGACGACATTCAAACTGCCGCCAATGCCAGCATTACTGAACTGGCAGAAAGTGCAGAAGTGAGTGAAGCCACCATCACCCGTTTTGCTAAAGCTGTTGGCTGCAAAAACGTGCGTGATATGAAGATCAAACTGGCACAAACCTTAACGGTTGGACAACGATTCATCCTTGAGCCACCTGATCAAAGTGGCTACCAAGGCATCTATGAGTCGATCAAGCAATCCCTTGATGTAAACCGCAGTTTGATTGTTGAAGAAGATATCGACACTGCCGTGAACTGGCTGCACAACGCAAGACAAGTGATCTGCATTGGTATGGGTGGCGGCTCAACCATTGCAGCACAGGAGATGCAGCATCGTTTGTTCCGTCTGGGCTATCCTGTTGTGGCGTACAACGATGGCTTGTTATCGCGCATGATTGCGGCGACGGCAGACGCGAACGATGTGTTGGTCATGATCTCAGCCACTGGCTATACCCCTGCCATCATAGAAACCGCGCAATTAGCCAAGCAGTACGGCGTGAAAGTTATTGTGATTACTCCGAAAGACACGCCTTTGACTGAGCAAGCCGATTTGGTTCTGCCTATTGAGCATCAAGAGACGGACTTCATCTACAAGCCATCGGCTTCTCGTTACGCGATGTTGGCTTTGGTTGATGTACTTTCCATGGCATTAGCCGTTAATCATAAGCGACGCTCGCGCGATAAACTTCGTCGACTCAAAGTTGCTCTCGATTCTTATCGTGGCGGTTTGGAAAGACAGCCTCTTGGTGATTAAACCGAGGTAACTCATATCGATGACAGTCGAATCCGGAAACGACAAAGCCCGATGTTCAGCATCGGGCTTTTGTTTGTTCGCTACTTGGTAAAGGGACGATTGAAAGATATCAACGACTCACCATGCTATATACAAGTGACTTCAAGATGCAGCATTCAGTAGTATTCGCCCCAAGAGCAATCATGCAAATCAGAGATTATGTAGCTTCTTAGTGAGTTGATTTTAAAATTGAAGACTACTTGCTTGCAGACATTTCGGCTGCGGTCGCTGTAAGTGATATAACCTTCACTGTAAGCCCGCTTACCGTTGGTCGAGGTAATGTCGGCATTGAGTTCTAGATGAGCTTTGTGCTCTTCTACACGCGCCATCATCTCATGTACATCCAGCCACTCTTCTCGGTTCGCCATTTGGATCAGCATCGATTCCGCCTGCGTTTCTAACTTTTGCGGATAAACGTAAAAGCGGTTATAGGCAAAGTAAGCGCTCATTAAAATAAGTATTAACACTGCTGAGGTAGTTCTTGTCATGCAAGTTGCCTCTTATCGTTATGAATTTTTTGTTATACCCGCTTCACTTTTGCGTACTGATTGCATAAGAACGGCTTGGGTATACTTTCAGTATAGAAAGCGGATGAAGTTTAGGTTAAAGAATTCACACAAATAACAAGCGACGGCCAGAATCCGTCAATTCCATGACAAGCCGTAGCACAATCTGACCTCATTCTAAATAATTAGAAACTTTGGTTCTTTGATCATCTTGCCATTAAAAAGTACCAGTTCATTGTCCTATTAGAGTCGTAACTAACCTATGATCTGACCCCTTTGGCTGGCTCGACGATAAACGTGAGCAAATTTTTCTGTCAGCCTTTTCTGATTTAAGCCAAAGGTGATCGATGCCTATCATTGCCATCGAAGGGACAGATATGCCTTTGAGTGACGCAGGCCAACTGGCGACAGGTTGGGAATGAAAACGTGAAAACAACTCATTAAACCTAGGACTTACTGCAGATAGGTTAAAGTCCCCAATCACAATCATTTCCGGTGTTGGGTACAAATCAGTAAGAGTTTCTATGGTTCGAATCAGTGCATTTCTGCGTTGCCACAACAGCTCAGTTCTTGGCGAAGGAGGATGTGCTGTCATCAAAGTAATAGGCTCATCTACTTGCCATACAGCGCGAATGACTTCTTGCCCGTCAGGGGTGTGATAAATCGAGACTGACTCCAAAGGATAACGACTTAGAATCATCTGGTTAGAAGGGTAACCAACGCCACGCTGCCCTCCGTAATAAAAAGGATAAATGTCATCGAGAAGGTGCAACTTATTCCCTACTTGTGGCGAGAGCTCTTGCATCACCACCAAATCCACGGGATGTTTTAGCAAGTAGTTAATAAACTGATTGATGTCTGGGTTTTCGTAGAACAGATTGAACTGGATGATTGTCAGTGGATGCTCACAGGCTTCGCTGCGGTTGATGTGTGCAGGTAAGAGAAATGGAACAAAAGCACCGCTGATCACGATTGAGGTGAGCGCCTTCGCCCAGCGACGAAAGACTAAAAGCGCGAGAGCGAGACTGAAATAGACGAATAAAATGAGGGCGGGAATCGAGGTCAGATTCTCCGCCCACCAGATATCATGATATTGCCTTGCCACCAGCCAAATTGATGCAGGTAGAAACAACATGATCCATTTAATGACTCTCAGCACACGCACTGCTCGTTTAGCGATTACATATCATAAGCTTATATGTAGTTTGCTAACTCGCCAGTGCGTCGCTGACCAATACGTAGCGTATCAGCTTAAATAGTATGAACGGCTTCCGTTGCAGGCTCTGTATGTAGAACCTTTTCGCTCACTTCCACCTTAACCGCGGCAACCTTGAATTCAGGGATCTTCGCATGCGGATCAGTCGCTGTTGTCGTTAGGCGGTTCACCGGGGATTCAACAAAGTGGAATGGAATGAACACCACACCTTTTTGAATGCGCTTAGTCACAAAGGCATCAATCTCAATGCTGCCGCGACGTGTAGACACCTTCAAACGCTGACCATTACTGATGCCTAGCACTTCTGCGTCTTCCACGCTCACCATCGCACGTGGACCAGCAAGATTATCCAACCCTTTGGTTTTGCGCGTCATAGTGCCGGTGTGGAACTGCTCAAGCACACGACCAGTCGTTAACACAAGCGGATACTCCTCATCTGGCAGCTCAGCCGCATAACGGAACGGTACGCCCACCATTTGACCTTTACCACGAGTAAACTGGGTTTGGTGCATGATGCGAGTACCTGCTGGGTTGTTCTTGTTGCTCGGCCACTGCACTCCGTTTGGCGTTATCGCCTCCCAACGAAGACCTGCGTATTGAGGCGTCACTCGTGCAATCTCGTTAGTGATATCAGACACGCAGTGGTAGTCCCAATCACTGCCCATTGCATTGGCGATTTCTTGAATAATCCACCAATCTTCTTTCGCTTCACCCGGTGCCGTTACAACCGGATTCACACGCTGAACACGACGTTCCGTATTGGTGAAGTGCCCCGCTTTCTCTGCAAACGAGCAAGAAGGCAGAACCACATCCGCGTATTGAGCGGTTTCCGTTAGGAAGATGTCTTGAACCACCAAGAAATCGAGCGCTTCTAAGCCTTCAATCACATGCGCTTGGTTCGGGTCACTCAATACTGGGTTCTCACCCATGATGTACATACCACGAACGTCACGATGGCAAGCCGCATCAATGATTTCTGTCAGGGTTAGACCTTGCTCAGAAGGCAGATTTGGCGCGTTCCATTCAATCGCAAACTTCTGACGCACAATTGGGTTGTATACCTTTTGGTAACCCGGGAAACTGTTTGGCAAAGCACCCATATCACACGCGCCTTGCACGTTTGATTGACCACGTAGCGGGTTGATGCCACCACCTTCAATACCGATGTTGCCACACAGTAATTGCAGGTTAGCGATAGAACGCACGTTGTCATGACCTGTCGTGTGCTGAGTAATACCCATCGAGTAGTACACAGCGGTACGATCTGCCGTGCCAATCATACGCGCCATTGCTTGAATGTCTTCGGCTTTAACACCCGTAACCAATTCCACTTTATCGAGGTTGTAAGCTGGCGACATAACTTCTTGCAGTAAGGTATCAAAGCCGTCGACACGTTCTTCGATGTACTCTTGATCGTACCAACCGTTCTTGATGATCTGTTGCATGACGCCGTTCAGGAGCATCACATCAGTACCCGGACGGTGCGCCATGTACAACTCAGCATGCTCTGCCATATCGACACGTTTCGGGTCAGCTACAATCAAACGAGCGCCATGATGACGAATTGCTTGTTTGATATGTGAAGCGATAATCGGGTGCGCCGATGTAGTATCCGAACCAATAATAAAGATCACATCAGAGTGCTTAATGCTTGGAATGTCGTTGGTCATTGCACCACTACCGAGTGATGCCTCAAGACCGGTTACACTCGATGCGTGACACAAACGCGCACAGTGGTCGACGTTATTGGTGCCCAGTTCACGGCGGACAAATTTTTGGAACGCGTAGTTGTCTTCGTTGGTGGTTTTCGCTGAAGAGAAACCCGCTAATGCGTTGCTGCCAAAATCTTGCTTGATGCCAGAGAACTTGCTCGCAACCAGCTGAATCGCCTCTTCCCAACTTGCAGGCTGCAACCAACCGTCTTTACGAATCAATGGCGTGGTAAGACGCTCTTCACTGCCAATGAAGTCAAAACCAAAGCGCCCTTTCACACACAGCATACCTTGGTTCACCGGCGAGTCACCGCCTTTCACGTAACGAATCGTATTGGTTGCTTCGTCCACGAACATAGTCAACTTACAGCCCACACCACAGTATGTACAAATGGTGTCGACCGCTTTCAGATCTTCAGTACGACCTTGCGAACGGTCACGACTATCGACCATCGCGCCCGTTGGACACACTTGAACACACGCACCACATTGCACGCAGTTCGAATCGCCCATCAGAGTTAAACCATTCTTGTTACTTCCAAAGTGTGGACGATCGTCTGGACGTAACGCAGGGCGACCTTGTTTGTCGCACACAAAGTTCAGTACACCGTGCACGGCTTTGTCGCGACACGCTTGGATGCACTGACCGCAGCTAATACAGCGGTTAGCATCAAACTCAATAAACTCAGAACTGCGGTCAACTTCGTACTTATGACGCAAATCTTTCGCACGAAGATCTAACCAATCTTGATGCGATTTAATCTGCAAAGAGAAGTCAAAGCTTTGCTCAGCTTCATATTCGGTGGAGTAATCACGCAGCGCACAATCGGTATTTGCCTGACAACCACATTCTAGACAGCGTGCAGCTTCCTTCATCGCTTCTTCGTTATCAAAGCCTAACTCCACTTCAGCGAAGCTTTGCTCGCGTTGTGCTGGAGTTAGTTCAGGCATGATAGAACGAGCGACTTTTTGGATGTTCTCGAAGTGAAGCGGATCGACTTGAGAAAGTTTCTTCTCTTTTCGTGAGTTGAACGCCGCCTTTGGCATGTCTGCCATATCGCCATTCAAAAACAGATCAATGGCTTTTGCCGCAACGCGACCATCACCCACGGCTTCAACTGCCGTTGCTGGACCACGGCGGAAATCACCAATACTGAAGATGTTACCCGTGCCTGTGTGCATGGTCTTTTCATCTGCATCGGAGGTGTTCCAACGCGTAAGTGGAATCGACAAATCTTCGCCTTCGAGGAAGCTCAGATCTGGCTTTTGCGATACTGCCGCAATCACGGTGTCGAACTCTTCGGTAAAGAACTCGCCGGTTGGTTTAGGGCTTCGACGACCAGATGCATCCGGATCACCCAACGCCATGCGCTCTAGACGAATCGCACTCACGCGTCCGGTTTCATCGGCAAGGTTTTCTGCAGGGTTGGTCAAGAAGTGGAATTTCACCCCTTCGTGTTCCGCTTCGACAATCTCGTAGTCTTCCGCCGGCATTTCGTCACGTGTACGACGATAAATCAACGTGGTGTCTGCACCAGCACGACGCGCAGTACGAGCACAGTCAATTGCAGTATTACCACCACCAATCACCGCGACTTTCTGACCCGTGACGTAGTTTTGCTCAGTAACGTAATCTTTCAGGTAATCAACGCCCAGGTAACAACCTTCAAGGTCGCTGCCTGTGTAATGCATTTCAACCGCTTGAGACGCACCGACAGCCAAACACACTGCATCGTATTCTTCGCTCAATTGAGAAAGCGTGAAATCCACACCCAGTTTTTGGTTGGTGCGAACCTGCATGCCATTGCGGCACATCAGTTCGATTTCTTTATCGAGAATGTCTTTTGGTAGGCGATATTCAGGAATACCATAACGCAACCAACCGCCCGCTTTTGGCATGGATTCAAAGACAGTGACGTCGTAGCCTTCATTCGATAAGTAGTAGCCAGCCGTTAGACCACCAGGACCACTGCCGACGACGGCAATGTTCAACCCTTTGCTTGATTTCTTTTCTGGTACATAGGCTTCATGCGCAGACAAATCCGCATCCGCGGCATGACGTTTAAGCTGACGAATTGCAATAGGCTCATCGACTAACGAGCGGCGACATTCGCTCTCACAGAATGCCGGACACACACGACCAATCGATAACGGCATAGGAAGCGTACGCTTAATCACTTCAATCGCTTTTTGATGATCGTTCTGTGCGATGTGATAAAGGTAGGATTGGATGTCTACACCCGCTGGACACGCGGTTTTACATGGCGCTTCACAATCGGCGTAATGATCCGTCATGATGCGGTTAAGTGCTTTTCTGCGGTGCTCGCTTAACTGCTCTGATTGCGTAACCACATTGAGACCACGGTAAACTTCGAGTTCACACGCGCGTTTAGTGCCGCCACTTTCGACTTCAACCACACACAAGTCGCACGGCACTTTTTCATTACTTTTGTTCATTCCGCACAGCGATGGGATCTCGACCCCACACACTTTTGCTGCTTCTAAAAGGGTTAAACCCTCTTCTACAATTCTATATTTTCCATCGATGACAATTTCTATCATGCAACCCCCGCAGCAAAGCAAATCCAAATCTGCACAAGTAAAACCATGCATTCTATAAGGATAATCATTTGTAAGACAAGTTAGTGTGATGTAAAACTTATAAACCACATTTTTTACGTGTCATAAAAAGAATGAGCTTATTGCGCGAAGTCCTAGGAATCAGTGTTCAACAAACGTTTTACTCGTCAGATAATGCGAAAAATGGTTGGCTGAACTATTTTGATAAGAAGAGTAATAAAACATTGACCTTACCCTAAGGTTAACCTTTAGAATCGAGTGGTTTTCATCATTTCATCAAATACACGGGAAAAGGTATGCACCTAAAATCGCTGCATACAACTTGGTTAACTCTCTTCACAACGCTGATGCTATTAGTATCAAGCGTGGCGAATAGTGCCCCTTTGATGAACATCCAAATGATGTCAAATGGCGTGATGAATCATGGACAATCTATGATGATGGACGACAGTGAACATTGTGGCATGCCCGGAATGATGGACGTATCCATCACCGAAGACGGTGAAGTGAGAGAAAGCCGAATGAACTGCGGTGGAGGCTCCGGCATGGTTCACACCTGCTGCACGGCGGCTTGTTCTCTGGTTTTCCTCCCCCTACCTGTCCCTGTCAATCGCGCATTGCCGATCGTTTATCGTGCGGCAATTACTCCTGAAGTCACCTCCCCTGTTGTACACGTCAGCCGTGACCTGTACCGACCTCCAATAATTTAAATCTGTATTGCATTCGACCCTGCGTAGCTATCGCAGGTGGTTTTAATGTGCCAATACGACGCAGATAAATCTGGATTACTGTTTCTGCTTTAAGCCAAACCCTTCTTCGTCGTTTCGGCAAACACTGGATTTAGATTATGGATTTTAGACCATACCGCCTTGCTGCACCTATGTGTGCCTTGGCTTTGGTTTCTGCTCCAACTTTGGTGAATGCGGCGATGCCAAATACAAAAGTGCCGAGCAAAGAAACCAAAGCAGCAAACCTTACTGCGCCAGAGATGCGCACATCATCAAAAAAACTCGCGCAACTGATCAATGTTGCCCTGAGCAATGATGGCAACCGCCAACAATATTCAGCGCAATCCGCTGCGATGCGTGAAACGGGTGTTGCAAGTTCTAACTTGATGGATCCAAAACTCAAAGTGGGTTTTGGTGGTTTACCTGTCGACAGCTTTAAGTTCGATGACGACC
The DNA here is from genome assembly GCF_022347645.1 of Vibrio sp. MMH1-50. Taxonomy (NCBI): domain Bacteria; kingdom Pseudomonadati; phylum Pseudomonadota; class Gammaproteobacteria; order Vibrionales; family Vibrionaceae; genus Vibrio; species Vibrio sp. MMH1-50. The sequence continues at coordinate 15,160 of NZ_JAKRGG010000047.1, read as the reverse complement.
CAATGACCAACATCTCTGTTGGTTTAATGCAGCAATTCGAACGTGGCTCCACGCTCGATCTGCAACAGAAGAAAGCCAATCAACAAGCCGATGGGCTTGGGCTTCAAGTTCATGCTCGCGAACTTGAGGTTGCCAACAGCATGACTCAACTATGGTTAGAGCTTGGATATCAGCAAAAAGCTGAGCAAATCTTGCTTGAGAACCGCAAGTTGATGAAGGAGATGGAAAGCTTTATTCAAACCAACTATTCGATTGGTAAGAGTGAAGCGCAAGACCTACTCAACGCTCAATTACAAGTGAGCAAGCTGGATGAAAAACTGCAAGCCAATGCGCAAATGCAGCGACGTCTTGTTTCTCAGCTTTCGGAATGGCTAGGCTCGGACTGGTTAGCGACGGAACAGGCTCTGTACGCTACCAATCAACTCAACTGGGATACACTGAATCGCAAACTTGCTTCCAGCAAAGATTCCACCAAGCACTACCAACAACTTAGTCAGCACCCAATGGTTAAAATGGCCGATGTGAGTATTTCTGCCAATAAAACTCAGGTAGAGATTGCTGAACAAGCTTATAACCCACAGTTTGGTGTGGAGGTTATGTACGCTTATCGTCAAGCCAATAACATGAAGGGTGAGCCAGCATCAGACTTGGTCAGCGCTTATCTAACCATGGACATTCCACTGTTCACGGGTGATCGCCAAGATCGCAATCTCGCTGCCGCACAATACCAAGTTGGTGCAGCACAATCACAAAAAGACACCTTATTAACGCAGATGAATGCCAAGGTGAACACTTTGCTGGTTGATCGCGGCAACTTAACCCAACGTTTAGAACGTTACCAATCCACCTTATTGCCCCAAGCGAAAGCGCGCATTCAAGCCGTTGAGCGGGGCTACCAAAACAACACAGCGCAGTTTAACGATGTGATTTCAGCCACGACAGACGAATTGGCTCTGCAATTAGAGCAACAACGTCTGCTAACCGATCTCAACATCGCAAACAGCAATTTAGCCACCCTACTCGGTGGTTTCGATTATCAAGTGGCTTCTCCAGAAGCTCGCTCTATCTCGACATATTAATTTGTGATTCCCAAAAACGTTGGGGCGACAGGTATGTGACCGATATAGAGCAGTCAACAACGCTGTAGCGTCATGCGCAAACGGGAAAATAAGGTATAAGAATGAAAACATTACAAGTTGCAACCATCGCGCTGATTGTTGGTGGTGCTTTAGGGTTTGGTGCTAATCATTTTCTTGCGGACTCAGCTCACGACATGAGTGCGATGGGTGGAACTTCCGCAGCAAGTTCTAATGATCCACTCTATTGGGTTGCTCCAATGGATCCCAACTACAAACGTGATAAACCGGGTAAATCTCCAATGGGCATGGATTTGATTCCGGTTTACGCAGAAGACCTCTCCGGTGAACAAGAGGCGCCCGGTACGGTTACTATCGATCCTTCAGTAGAAAATAACCTCGGGGTCAAAACCGCAAATGTGGCACTACAACAGTTATCACCACGCATCGAAACGGTTGGTTATATCGCCTTCGATGAAAGTCTGTTATGGCAAACCAACGTTCGTGTTGCAGGTTGGGTAGAAAAACTCTACATCAATGCTGTGGGTGAGAAGGTGAAGAAAGGCGATGTGCTTTTCACTCTCTACTCTCCGGAACTGGTTAAGGCACAGGAAGAACTGCTGAATGCTTACCGTACTGGTCGTAAAGGGCTAGTGAAAGGGACGACTGAGCGCTTAGTAACGCTTGGTGTTGACCGTGCACAAATCAAATCCATTACTCGTCGTGGTAAAGCATCCCAAACCATTGAAATTAAAGCTCCTGCTGATGGTGTTATCGCGAGCTTAAACGTGCGAGAAGGTGGCTATTTGTCTCCGGCTCAAGCGGTGATCAGTGCTGGTCCTTTGGACAATGTTTGGGTTGATGCGGAAGTCTTTGAGCGTCAAGCACATTGGATGAAAGCCGGCTCTCAAGCCACGATGACCCTTGACGCCATTCCGGGTACTGAATGGCAAGGTGTCGTGGATTACGTGTACCCAATCCTCGACCCGAAAACACGTACATTACGCGTACGTCTCAAGTTCCCTAACCCAAATGGCGATCTAAAGCCTAACATGTTTGCCAATATTGCGTTGCAGCCTGTCACTGACGATGCGGTATTAACCATTCCTAAGTCATCCGTTATTCGCTCCGGCGGTATGACTCGTGTTGTTCTGGCTGAAGGTAATGGCAAATACCGTTCTGCTCGAATTGAAGTCGGTCGTGAAGCTGGCGAACAAATCGAAGTATTACAAGGACTTAAACAAGACGACAAGATCGTAACGTCATCTCACTTCATGCTTGACTCTGAATCAAGCCAGTCAGCAGATCTGTCTCGCATCAACGGCATAGAAGCAGCGGCAGAAACGGCATGGGCAAAAGGCGAAATCACAGATGTAATGAGAGATCACCGCATGCTGACCATTAACCACCAGCCGGTACCAGAATGGGATTGGCCAGGCATGGTGATGAACTTTACTTTTGCTGATGGCGTCGAGATGGGTGACTTGAAAAAAGGTCAGGCTATCGAATTTGAAATGCAGAAAACAGAATCTGGTCAGTATCAAATCGTTGACTATAAGGCAGACAACAGCGTCATCGCAGCAGAAGTTTGGCTAACTGGTGACATCACGATGCTGATGGCTGATTTTGGCATGATTACCTTAAACCACCTACCCGTAGCAGAATGGAATTGGGATGCGGGCGAAATGAACTTCTCTGTCGGTGAAGAGGTGGATTTATCAGGTTTTGAAGAAGGAGAAAAAGTTCGGTTTCTAGTTGAAAAACAAGGATCTGATTACATTCTTAAACAGCTAACGCCAGCAACAGAGGCGGTTGAGGAATCACTATGATCAGTGCAATTATTCGTTGGTCATTGAGCAACCGTTTCTTAGTGTTGATCGCGACCTTAGCTCTTGTATTAGGCGGACTTTACAGTGTAAAGAATACGCCTGTTGATGCCATTCCGGATCTTTCTGATGTGCAAGTGATCATCAAGACAAGCTATCCAGGTCAGGCTCCTCAAGTCGTCGAGGATCAAGTCACTTACCCACTCACAACCGCCATGCTTGCCGTGCCGGGTGCTGAGACGGTTCGTGGCTACTCCTTCTTTGGTGACTCTTATGTTTATATCATTTTCAACGATGATACCGACATGTACTGGGCACGTTCTCGCGTGTTGGAGTACTTAAGCCAAGTAGCACCAAAGCTCCCACCGAACGCAAAACCAACCCTAGGTCCTGATGCAACGGGCGTAGGCTGGGTTTACAGCTACGTATTACAAGACAAAACTGGCAAGCATGATTTGGCTGATCTTCGCAGCCTGCAAGACTGGTTCTTGAAGTACGAGTTGCAAACCGTTGATGGCGTCTCTGAAGTCGCTACCGTGGGCGGTATGGTGAAGCAATACCAAGTACAGATTGATCCTGCCAAGCTGCGTGCTTACAACCTCACTTTGCAACAAGTGAACATGGCAATCCAAAACGGCAACCAAGAAACCGGCGCGTCCGTTATCGAAGTTGCGGAAGCCGAACACATGGTTCGTACCACGGGTTACTTAACCAGCATTGAAGATATCAAATCACTGCCTCTAAAAGTCACCGAGAAAGGCACGCCGTTACTATTAGGAGACATCGCAGACATTAACCTTGGTCCACAAATGCGCCGTGGTATCTCTGAGTTGAATGGCGAAGGTGAAGCTGTGGGTGGGGTTATCGTGATGCGCTTTGGTGAAAACGCCAGTGAAGTGATTGCGAAAGTCAAAGACAAACTTGCAGACCTACAACGCAGCCTACCAGAAGGCGTAGAAATTGTGGCAACCTACGACCGCTCTACCCTTATCGATTCAGCGGTAGAAAACCTATGGAAGAAGCTTGCAGAAGAGTTCATCGTCGTTGCGATTGTGTGTGCGTTGTTCCTATTCCACATTCGTTCTTCATTGGTTATCGCTCTGAGTCTACCTGTCGGTATTCTTAGTGCGTTTATCGTGATGCATTGGCAAGGCATCAACGCCAACATCATGTCCTTGGGTGGTATTGCGATAGCCATTGGTGCCATGGTGGACGGTGCAATCGTGATGATTGAAAACGTTCATAAGCACATTGAACGAACACCACTGACCGACAAGAACCGCTGGCAAGTAATTGGCAAAGCCGCAGAGGAGGTCGGCGCACCGCTGTTCTTCTCGTTGCTGATCATTACACTTAGCTTCGTACCGGTGTTCGCCTTAGAAGGTCAGGAAGGCAAGATGTTCTCGCCGCTTGCGTTCACTAAGACTTACGCCATGGCAGCGGCAGCAGGTTTGGCAATCACACTCGTCCCTGTTCTTATGGGCTACTTCATTCGCGGTAAGGTATTACCGGAACACAAAAACCCGGTTAACCGCGGCTTGGTCGCGTTGTACCGCCCGCTGTTGAACACCAGCTTAAAATACCCTAAGACCATGATTGTTATTGCATTAGGTCTAATGGCGTCGGCTTACTACCCAACCAGTAAACTGGGTAGCGAGTTCATCCCACCGCTGGATGAAGGCGACTTGATGTACATGCCAACGACCTACCCAGGTATCTCGATTGGTAAAGCGCGCGAGCTTCTGCAACAAACCAACAAGCTGATCAAAACCGTTCCAGAAGTGAAAACCGTATGGGGCAAGATTGGTCGTGCTGAGACTGCAACCGATCCAGCGCCACTCACCATGATCGAAACCGTGATTCAGTTGAAGCCACGCGATCAATGGCGTGAAGGCGTAACAACCGAGTCGCTACGCAAAGAGTTCGATAGTCTGGTTCAGTTCCCTGGTCTTACTAACGCTTGGGTTATGCCGATCAAAACGCGTATCGACATGCTGGCAACGGGCATCAAAACCCCTATCGGTATTAAGATCGCCGGACCCGATCTGAAAGTGATCGAGAAAATCGGTTCTCAGTTGGAGCCAATTCTTAATGGTGTACAAGGCACGGCATCGGTTTATGCAGAGCGTGTAGCAGGAGGCCTCTATGTCACGATCGACATTAAACGTCGTGCGGCAGCGCGTTACGGTTTAAGCATCAAAGATGTTCAGCAGGTGATCTCGACCGCGGTGGGCGGCATGAATGTGGGTGAAACCATCGAAGGCTTGGAGCGTTACCCAATCAACGTTCGTTACCCACAAGACTACCGTGACTCAGTGGTAAAACTGCAAAACTTACCGTTAGTGACACCAAATGGCGCTCGTATTGCACTGGCTGACGTAGCAGACATTCGTTACGAAGACGGTCCTCCAATGATCAAGACGGAAAACGCACGTCCAAACGGCTGGGTGTTTGTCGACATCGATGGTCGTGACCTTGGTTCTTACGTCGTGGAAGCGCAACAGGTCGTGGCAGATCAACTGGAGCTTCCTGCAGGTTACTCGCTGGCTTGGTCTGGTCAATACGAATACATGGAGCGTGCGAAAGATCGCTTGAGTGTCGTGGTACCAATCACCATCGCCATCATTATGCTGCTGCTTTACTTCAGCTTCCGTCGTGTCGGCGAAGTGATGATCATCATGCTTACCCTACCGCTCGCTATGGTCGGTGGTTTGTGGCTCATGCATATCCTCAACTACAACTTCTCGATTGCCGTCGGGGTCGGCTTTATTGCCCTAGCAGGTGTCGCAGTTGAGATTGGGGTCATCATGCTCGTCTACCTCAACCAAGCGTGGCACTACAAAAAACTCGATGCGGAAGAGAGCCAACAAAAGCTTGAGGCGAAAGACCTAACCGATGCCATTCGCGAAGGTGCAGGCTTACGTGTTCGCCCAGTAATGATGACGGTACTAACGGTCATTATTGGTCTAATTCCGATCATGTACGGCGAAGGTACAGGGTCAGAAGTGATGCAACGTATCGCCGCACCAATGATTGGTGGTATGGCATCAGCACTGCTACTGACGCTATTGGTACTTCCTGCCATCTTCAAGCTGTGGAAACAACGCGAGTTGCGCCCAAGTAACTCAACTCCTAGTCAAGCAAGTACGCAAGCTGGTAATCAAATCGAAAACGCCGACAGCAAAGATCGCACTGGCAACAAAGCGTAATCCCTACCTTCCCCTCAAACAATCCGTTTTGAGGGGAAGTAACCAAGTTATTAATGAATTAAAACAAGGATATAAAAATGAAAAAGACACTAATCACTCTTGCTCTAGCCCTAACTACAACGGCTGCCTTTGCCCAAATGGATCATGGTCATATGAAGCATGAAAATATGGACCACGGCAGCATGGAAATGGACCACAGTAAAATGGACCATTCAAACATGATGGATATGCCGGGCATGTCGGCAGTTGGTATGCCAGCAAAAGGCGCAAAACCAGATAAAGTGGTACACGTTATCTTAGGTGATGACATGACAATCAAGTTCAAGAAGGACGTTAAGATTGAGCCAAACGATGTGGTGCAGTTTGTAGTCATGAACACGGGTAAAATCTACCACGAGTTCACTATCGGTTCTGCCAAAGAGCAGCTAGAGCATCGTGAAATGATGAAGACAATGACTGGTGGGCACATGCACGACTCAGGCAATTCTGTGACGGTAGAACCGGGCAAAGCGAAGCAGTTATTGTGGCATTTCCACGGTGACAACAACGTTGAGTTCGCGTGCAACATTCCGGGTCATGCGGAAGCTGGCATGGTTAAAAATATCGAGCTGTAGTATCAAATCAAATATACAAAAGGAGCTGTTCATTCAGCTCCTTTCTCATTCAATAACGATTTTTATCTCATTACAAACAGCTCTTCGTGATAGCTTCTTTCAATATTAAATTGACACGCCTCGAGCTCTTTTTTCAATGTTTTTGAGAACGCTTCAGGTCCACAGAAGTACATTTCATACTGATTTAAATGACCACATTGCACGATGATACGCTCAGCATTTAAACGTGGTGCTTTCAGTGTGTCTATCACATGCAAGTTGACGTTGGCTTGGTGAGCAAGGTGCCATAGCTCATCAACTAAATGGCTATCCACACCACGTGTACAATAAAACAAGTGCACGTTATTGTTACTCGCTTTCGTTTTTAATGCTTCCAAAGCAGCAAAGAAAGAAGCAATACCTACGCCGCCAGCGACCCAAATTTGCGGTTTATCTAAATCAAATGCTAAACGACCGTAAGGACCTTCTATCGTGACTGCGTCCCCATTTCGCACTCGTTCATAAAGCCCAGTGGTAAAGTCGCCCAGCTCCTTGATTAAGAAACGCAGTTCGTTACTTTCACTACCGGATACAATGGTAAATGGATGCGCATCTTCGTCACCAAAGCGTAAGTAGGCAAATTGCCCCACATTGTGCCCTTGCCAAGACGCTTCTGGTTTTAAAACTAACTCCATCACCTCTGCTTGTGGGAAGTAACGTGTAGAAGTCACCATAGCGGAGTGTTTATTCCGACGTCCAACCAAGCCAAACAAACTGTAAAGTGCGGCGATCGAACCAACGACTGCAAAGGCGACCGTAACGTAGTAAACAGGCTCACCCCAGTACGCGCGTTTTAACAACAGCACGGAATGAATAGCAATCAATAGATAAGCAGCCGACATCAAACGGTGAGAGAGTTTGAACGGTTTGTATTTTATCGCACTCCACAAAGAAACCACCAACAACACCAACAGTAAGTAGAACCCCCACTCACCAAGGCTCTGCCCAAATTCACGTAAGCCACTAACCCAAGCTTCAATGCCAAACAAATTACCAGCAGGTCCTGCTCCTGAGTGTTTTACTGGTCTCGCCAATACTCCCGACATAACCAACCATTTCGGCACTTGATACCAAAGCCAGTGCACAATACCCAATGCAACACCGCTAATACCTAACCATTTATGCACTCGATACGCTTTGTCCATGCCATGTAGCCAGTTTTCAACCACAGGCAGACGCATTGCCAACACCATGGTGACCGACATCAACATCAAAGACAAAATGCCTGAATATTGGATCATGGCAGATCGCCATTCAAAGACATTGCTGGAAGAGAAAAGCTGCGGCTCCATCGCAAACCATAAAACGGACATCACGGCGATCATTGCCCAGATGATATTGCGGATTGTTTTCATGATTGGTTACTCGGTTAATCGACAACTTTACTTTAGTCCTTCACATGTAAAACAACGTCAATAAGCGTAAAAACGGGTAAAGCTTGGCATATGCAAAGATTCCTACAGAAAAAAGACATGAATCTAACAGTTATTAGAGTATTCACTCGTTATAGTTCCGGGTAATGTCACCAGAGTAAGAACTGGTATTAATAACACTAAGAAAATCAACGATGAAAAAGCTATTTCTGCTGCTCGGATTGTTAGCCTGTTCAAGTGCAACTTACGCCGCCAAAATCAATGAAGACCTCGCTGCAATAGAAGAACGTATCTCAGGTCGCATCGGTGTTTCGGTTTGGGATACACAAACCGATGAGCATTGGGATTATCGTGGCGATGAGCGCTTTCCCATGATGAGCACCTTCAAAACACTCGCATGTGCGACCATGCTCAATGACATGGATAATGAAAAGCTCGATAAGAACGCGACCGCTAAAGTAGAAGAACGCAACATGGTGGTGTGGTCTCCGGTGATGGACCGCATGGCTGGTCAAACGACTCGCATTGAGCATGCTTGTGAAGCCGCGATGCTGATGAGTGACAACACCGCAGCCAACATTGTTTTGCGCAGTGTGGGTGGACCTCGTGGTGTGACAATGTTCTTGCGTACCATTGGAGACAAAGCAACCCGACTTGACCGTTTTGAGCCGAGATTGAATGAAGCGAAACCGGGCGACAAGCAAGACACGACAACACCTAACGCCATGGTAAACACCCTGCACACCCTACTAGAAGGCGACGCGCTATCGTATGAATCTCGCATTCAATTAAAGATCTGGATGCAAGACAACAAGGTATCTGACTCTCTAATGCGTTCTGTGTTGCCTAAAGGCTGGTCAATTGCAGATCGTTCTGGCGCAGGCGGTTTTGGCTCACGTGGTATCACCGCGATGATCTGGAAAGAAAATCACAAGCCTGTTTACATCAGTATCTATATCACCGGCACCGATCTGTCACTGCAAGCTCGTGACCAAGTGATTGCTCAGATTAGCCAACTGGTGTTGGACGAATACAAAAATATTTAACACTAACTTTATGATTAACAACGGAGCTCTCAGGCTCCGTTTTTTCTAGTGCACAATCCTACCAATACGCAGGACTATCCAAACCTTGCACGCAAGAAGATGTGCCTTGAGTTGGCATCAACTCACCTGTAAATGATTGTGCCAACCAACCATGTGGAAAGCTCAAGGCATGTGGCGCTTTGAACTGCTCCTCGGAGACTTGTTGGAACCCAACGCGCGAATAGAAGTTAGGATCGCCGTAGGTAAATACCAACTCAATGCCTTGCTGTTTTAAGTGTTCCAGACCAAAGTTGATCAAGGTTTGTCCTACGCCTTTTCCTTGGCATTCTGTCAGAGTTGCCATTGGTGATAACAGATAACCTACTTCACCACTCTCAAAGCGTAGTGGCGTAAACAACACACCTGCAATTAAACGTTCACCTTGTTTAGCCACAAAGCCTTTTAGCTCCTGTTCTGGGGTTGTTGTCAGTAAGTCACCGACGAGCGAGCCGATGGTTTTGCCTTCTACTTCGCCTTCAGAATCAGAAAAGGTTTGAGTAAATAAAGCGATCATCTCGCTGCTCATTACTCTCTCGTAAGGAGAAAATGTGTAGTTTGTTTTTTGTGTGTTTTGATTTGTTGTTTCGTTCATTTTTCTATCAATCTTTTTGTAAGATATACATCTGATACGCCACTTCGTTACGACGGCGTTTAACGATATCTAATTCAACTTGTATGTCTTTTAATGCTTGCGATTCCAGCACCTCAGCTTTCAAACTTTGCACACGCTCATCTAAAGGAACGTAGTAGTTATCCCATGCCTGTTGGCTAATTGGGAACGTCTCTAGCGCATGGTATCCCGCTGCATTTGCTTGCTTAATTCGCTTCTCGACACTGCCCACATCTGGGTACTCTTTTTTCCAGAACGCCACCGTATCTTCACTTGGAGTATCGGTGTTCCAAACCAAATCGCTCAGCACTAAAATACCACCTTCTTTAAGCAATGGACGCCATGCTTTGAATGCGTTCTCCACGCCCATGATGTATGCACTGCCTTCTGCCCAAATGACATCGGCCGAACCTTCTGCAAACGGGAGCTCTGTCATGCTGGCACACACTGTTGTGATCTTGTCCCTTAAACCGAGAGTTTGGGCTTTGCCTTTCAGGCGCTGCAACGATGGTTCGTCATTATCAACAGCAGTAACATGTGCGTGTTGAGCCAGCGTGCGAGTCGCGATACCTTGTCCACAGCCGATTTCCAGAATTTCATCAGGTTGCGTAGGTAGCATACTCAATGCCTTCAAGGTGTCTTGCTCTGCTCCCGGCCCCCAAAATTCCAAGGCTTCATATACGCGGAAGAAGTCCGCCATGTAATCTTCATGAGTGTTCATATCTTTTGATAACCAACGTAAGTGAAGGGCTTCTTTCTCGCTAAAACCTTGCGTCATAAGCCATTTCAAGTGCGCATCCGGTGCAACTTCATCCAACGATTCATGCCAATCGGTTAACGGTGTTTCGCCCAGCAGCGCCGCCAAAAGCTGACGTGATTTCTGCTTTTGCTCAATCTCTTCATCGAGGAGCCTGAGCCTTTCTAGCATCAATTGGCGATCTACTTTAGCTTCCAGACAGGCTTTACACTCCTTGAGCGTCAGTCCGCCGCTTTGCAATTGCTGGATCAAACGCAAGCGTTGTAGATCCGCATCGCTATAAGCGCGGTAGCCGTTGCTTAACCGTTGCCCTTTGATGAGCTCAATCTTCTCGTAATAGAGCAATGTGGTGCGAGACAAACCCAGCATCTCTGCCAGTTCCGATATCCGATACATGTAATTTTCCTCAGCGCTGATGAAAGCATCTTAAACTGTAGAGTTATAGACAGGTCAACATGAATTGTAGGAAAAGATACGATCAAAGATAAAACGCGGAGAGAAAAGCATCAGGTTACTAAAAGGTAACTGGTTGAATTAACACTCTTGGTCTCCATATCCATTTTATAACTCGAAAAAGTAAGGTCTGCTTTATGGAATCAGTAATCAAAATCGACGTAGTTTCAGATGTGGTTTGCCCTTGGTGCATCATCGGCTACAAACGCTTACAACAAGCAATTCAAGAGCTAGGATTGGAAGACAAAATTGAGTTGGAATGGCAACCGTTCGAATTGAACCCAAACATGCCAGCAGAAGGTGAAAACCTACGCCAACACCTAGCGAATAAATACGGAACAACGCCGGAAGACAGCGTTCGTGCACGCGATAACCTGACTAATCTGGGTAAAGAAGTGGGATTCGACTTTGACTACTTTGATGACATGAAGATGGTCAATACGCGAGATGCACACGTACTGCTGCAATGGGCGGAGCAATTTGGTAAGCAAACTGAATTGAAGTTAGCCCTGTTTACTGCGTTCTTTGGTCAACGCAAAGATGTCTCTGACCGAAGCACACTGGCAGCGATTCTGACTGACATTGGTTTAGATGCAAATATGGGCATCGCCACCCTAGACGATGCAAGTAATGCTGACTCTATCGAGTATCAAGAAAGCCAATGGCATCAACTTGGCGTGAGCTCAGTACCAACAGTGGTGTTCAATATGGAAAGTGCTGTGACAGGCGCACAACCAGTGGAAGTGTATAAACAAATCCTAACAGAGTATGCGGAGAAGTTAGGACAGTAAGGTTGAAGACTCGCGAGATAGGCATATCGTTCACTTCGATACGCCTATCTATGTATTTACTTACAGCTTGGTATCAAGGTCTGATACATGGTTTTAAAACCTCGCAAAGACACGTCTACCTTTTCAACTTTTGGTGCATCGCCTTTCAACTCAACCTTCAGCGAATTTGCTTGGTAAAAATCATTAAGTTGCTCGACTGGCACTGTAGCCCATAAAGCAACAAATTAAGCAGCAACCAAAGAACCAGAGGTGGCAACTGCTTAAAGCAATTGCTCATTTTGAATTGCATCAGTACCGACAAGCAAAACCATTATTGGAATCTTTACTTGGAGGCAAGTTTGACAGCTCTGCCAAACAATGGCTGATTCAAATCGATTATCTGAATAGCGATTAGAACAAAGCTCGAAAGACAACGCCCGTAATGCTCTCACATTACGGGCGTGTTGCTTTCTATCAGTGACTCAAGGATGCGCTATTTCACCAGTCCTTGTTCCACCAACTGAGGGAATACGTTATTGCGAAAAATCGTGCTTATCGCGATGTCATCCACGTTTGAAGAATCTATCCATTGGCACTCTTCGATTTCGTTACTGGCAACCACCTCGCCCGAGTAATCGCTAACGAAGAACACATCCATGACCAAAGTAATGCCGTCTTTATCGTGCGCTGGTGCTTCAAATCGCCCAAACAATACCAAGTTCTCTTCCGTTACCTTAATCCCCACTTCTTCATGTAGCTCGCGACATAATGCTTGCTCTGAAGTTTCGCCACTATCAAGTTTGCCACCTGGCGCGTAGAAGGTGTCTTTGCCTTTTGAACGTAACACCAGAAGTGCGCCGTTTTTAATGATGATACCTGCTGACTTATGCATATTGTGCATCTTGCTTTCCTTCTAAGCGTTAGAGAAACTTCTCAATCAGAACTTCATTGATATACTGACCGTTAATCTTGGCGTGCTTCTTTGCCGTACCAACTACTTCAAAACCATGTTTTAGATACGTGGCAAGTGCGTTAGGGTTGTCTTCTCTCACATACGCAAACAGCTTTTCATAACCTTTCGATTTCGCATCAGCAAAGGTAGCGGTAAACAGAACCGAAGCCACACCTTGGCGACGATACTTTGCATCAACGAAGGTACCGATAATACCAACGTGCGCAAACGCCTTGGTATAACCGGCGAAAGGCTCTACGTTTTGGAAACCCAGCACAGTGCCCTCTTCTTCACTCTCATCGATTAGGTTCAATGCCACATTAAATACGCCCATTTCAGGAAAGCTCTCAATAAAGCTTTCTTCCTCTTCTGTCGTAAAGGTGGTATCGAGAATCGTATATAAGCCCTCTTCGATAATTGGGTTCAACACTTCGGTAATGCCTTGAGCGTGTTGTTTTTGTGCGTTCTTAACTATCACTTTCATAATATTTTTCGTTCTTTTTATATGGATGAAATTAAGGCGTCATTATCATCTAGAAGGGTCGACAAACCAATCACTAAAGTGCTGATTTGGTTGAGTTCGGAGCATAAAAAAGACCACCTCAGTTCAAGGTGGTCTTAAGTGTGGGAGCTATCTTTTATCAAAGATTCGCTTTGGCATATTACTTAAGCTTAACTCAATGGGCGGCCTTCATAGTCACCCGTCAAGGTTTTGAGGAAGGCTTTGATGGCGTCAACTTCTTGTTCTGACATCTCCACACCGACTTGATACTTACCCATGTCGTAGATGGCTTTGTTTAACGTATCCGCATGACCATCATGGAAGTATGGCGGCGTCAGTTCAATGTTGCGTAACGTTGGCACTTTGAACTTATGCTTATCTTCTTTATTGCCAGTGAAGTTGTAGCGACCAAGATCTGCATCGGTCATTTCTGTGCCACGGTCTGCGAAGTAATCGGCTTTCATACCCATGGTTTCAAACGTTTCACCACCCATGGCTTCACCTGCGTGACAGGTTTGGCAGTCGTATTTCTTGAACAACATCAAACCATATTTCTCATGTGAGTCCAGTGCATCCGTATTACCCATCAAATACTGGTCGAAACGGCTGTTTGGTGTGGTAAGCGTTTTCTCAAACTCGGCAATCGCGTCCGTAATGTTGTTGCCATTGATGTCACCTGAATAAACCTTTTTGAACATCGCGACCATTTCTGGGTCTTGGCTTAACTTGTCGACAATTTCATCCCAATCCACAGAGCCCATTTCAATTGGGTTAAATGGAGGACCACCAGCCTGATCTTGCAGATCTGCAGCACGACCATCCCAGAATTGCAGTTTGTTGTACACGGCATTGAAAACAGTTGGCGCGTTAATACCACCGACTTGACCATGAATGCCAACAGAGGTTACTAGTCGGTCCACGCCGCCTGTATCAAGGCTATGGCATGATGCACATGAGACACTATTGTCTCCTGACAATCGCGTGTCATGATAAAGCACCTTACCCAACTCAGCTTTATCTGCATCAGTTTCAAACGTGGTGTAAATTGGCTGTAGGACTTTGCCTTTACGCTCTTCAGATACAGGCGATTGCGCATGACGCTCTGATCGTTTTTCGCGAATCCACTTTAACAGCGTGTGCTTTTCATCTTTTGACATGCTTGCTGACCAGTGCATGGTCAGGTAAATGGCTGGCGGCATGGAATCGTCGTAAAGCACTTTCTCAAGTCGAGCAAGCGCAACCTCAGACACTGGGTCACTTTGCTTCACGTCATCAAACAAATTGGTCATATCAAAGTGGCGCATCGCGACTTTGACGTCCGCTTCCATTATCTGTTTCGCGACTGGCATTTCTGAGTAGAAAGGCATTTCGCTATTTGGTGTATGGCAGTAACCGCAGCCTTTGTCTGCCAGTACTTTCATTGCTTGGTAATCCAACGTAGATTGATCTAACGAGCTAAATTGCGTCAGATTCTGTTGAGCTACCTTTTTATCGTCTTGGTTCACCATGTAAACGGTACCGAAGTAAGCCACCAAACCAACTCCCACGATCCCTAGTGCTATTTTCTTTTTATTCATAACTGTTCCCCTAAATCAGTTAAGGCGAAAGTTATTGAAATGCCCAAATATTTAAAAATGGGAAAAAGGAATTAATATTAATCGAATATTTAGATGAGCAACTAATTTAACATCTAAAGTTTATAAAAACAGACACTTGTAGAGATAAGTAAAAAATACAACATAAAAACAACAACTTAAAACCAAAGCTTTTATTGATATTAGTCAAAAATGGTATATATACCCAAGTGACTTCAAGATGCAGGATTCAGAGCGCTGTCATTGATTCGAGAGTAAGGAAAACAACGCAGTGTAATAGCTAGCTCTTTCCAAGTTGT
>NZ_JAKRGG010000046.1:0-36670 GCF_022347645.1 Vibrio sp. MMH1-50 | reverse complement strand
TCTAACCAGTGCGGAGCGGTAGTTCAGTTGGTTAGAATACCGGCCTGTCACGCCGGGGGTCGCGGGTTCGAGTCCCGTCCGCTCCGCCACTTATTTAGACAAAGCCCTAGCAGAAATGCTAGGGCTTTTTCGTTTGCGCTATTATTTTGGTTTACGACCAACGAGTCCCGCTCGTGTGCGAGTTCAATTGCATGCAAGTCATTTATTTGGAAAACCTGCTCTCGGAGTGGTTTTCGTCGTTTTTAGAGTCTTCAATTTCCTATTTGTTTTAGCCTTATTTACCATTAGGCTCTCTTCTTCTTAAACCGATCTCTTTTACTTGCTTGCTATATGTGTGTGGGTGCTTACTATCTTGTTAGTGACCATTAAATATAGATCCTTATTTATAATCTCTGAATCTAAGCATTATGACTGCACATCTTTAAAAGATAACTGAGAATCATTATTAATATTTAGTTACACTCACATCAATTGGAATAATGAGTGACTAAATACATGGATATATCTCGTCGACGCTTTCTTCAATCTTCCTTAGCGATCTCTGCGCTTACCGTTCTGCCTGCATGTTCTCTATCTAGGGGCACTAACAAACAAGGTCAGCATATATACGACATCACTGCAGAGCCTTCTATTGCTGAATTAGTACCAGGATTTAATACGGATGTACTCGCGTTTAATGGATCGATTCCAGCTCCTACGATTCGTTGTCGCCAAGGCGAGAAAGTTATTATCCGATTTACCAACAAGCTTTCAGAGCCAACTACAATCCACTGGCATGGCTTGCGAATCCCTATTGAAATGGATGGTGTCCCTTTCTTGAGCCAGCCGCCTATCATGCCGGGTGAAACATTCGTTTATGAATTTACACCGCCAGATGCGGGTACGTTTTGGTATCACCCACATATGAATAGCGTTAAGCAGCTTGGTATGGGGTTAGTTGGTCTAATTATCGTTGAAGAGGCTGAGCCTGTTCAGTTTAATGAAGAGCATGAAGTCGTTCTCAAGAATTGGCATTTAGACAAACAAGGTCAGTGGAAGAATCTAATGGTGCCGCGCTTGAGTGCACGCATGGGAACGCCAGGAGAGTGGAGTAGTGTTAATGGTGTTCATGAACCTGTTTATGCGTTGAAGCAGAATGCTACCACACGATTAAGAATTGCTAATGTCGATAACACCATTACTTACCCGATCGCTATAGAAGGAGCAGAGGCTTGGGTTATTGCTATTGATGGGAATCCTGTTAAAACGCCTTATATGCTCACTCAACACAAAATTGGTCCGGGAATGAGGTTAGATGTCGGATTGATTGCTCCGAGAGCAAGAGAACGTGTTTATGTGCGTCAAATGAAGGGGCGCTTCCCATTCCCTTTGTGTGAGTTCGAAGTTGTTGAGTCTGACCTGCCGACCAATCAGAAACTGCCTTTATTGCCTCTTAACCCTGTGCCTGATCTTGATTTGGAAAATGCGGAACAAATTGATTATGTGTTTGAATGGGAGGGGGCAGTCACTCCTGCCGATAAATCGGGCAAAGCGATACCTAAGTTTTGGCTAATGAATAAACGAGCTTGGGAGGGAATGAGTAAAGATAATATTCCTGCGCCGCTTTCAACATTGGAGGTGGGAAAAACCTATATCTTCAACCTTAAGAACGTCACCCAATATCATCATCCTATTCATCTTCATGGACATACATTTACCGTCCTTGAATTAGATGGTAAAAAACTCGATGAACCGTTTCATACCGATACGGTCTTACTTGGAAAAAATGGCAGTGCGAAAGCGGCATTTGTTGCAGATAACCCAGGGCGTTGGATGTACCATTGTCATGTGATCGAACACATGAAGACGGGGTTGATGGGTTATATTGAAGTAAAGTGACTCCTGTAACTTTTTAAATCTTGATAAGTTTTAAGCGCTATACTTTGCTGAATTCTAAGATTGTATAATCACTATTGCCGTAAATTTGATTACAATGTCGCCATTAACTTTTCTGGGGGAATTATGGGGCAACTATCCGTTTTGGGTTTTATTGCATTGGGTGGCGCATTTGGTGCATGTTCTCGTTACTTAATTTCTGAACTTTGTGTGATGCTACTTGGTCGTGGTTTTCCATACGGTACATTAACGGTTAACGTTGTTGGCTCATTTATTATGGGTCTACTAATTGCTGCGTTTGAAACTGAGTTAATGGTCACTGACCCATGGCGTCAAATTATCGGGCTTGGCTTTTTGGGCGCATTAACTACGTTCTCGACTTTCTCAATGGATAACGTGTTGCTTATGCAGCAGGGAGCTTTCTTTAAGATGGGATTGAACGTATTGCTGAATGTCGTGTTAAGCATTTCGGCTGCGTGGATTGGTTTCCAATTATTGATGCGTAGCTAGCAAAAACACTCAAATCTTCATCAGGTCGGCTTGGTTTAACCAAGCCGTTTTTATATACTGATTTCACTTGTCGGAGTGCCATAAGGCTGAGACCGTTAATTCGGGATCCGTTGAACCTGATCAGATTAGAATCTGCGAAGGGAACAAGAGAAGATATCTACACCAGAGTTCTATCTGGTTGACCTATCAAATAGTCGAATGTTGTTATAGACGAAGAGCACTCGCTCGACTTGTCTTTAATTCGATTCCTCTTGTCGCATCTATCCGCCAAGCATTTTTATCCCAATACTTTTTATCTAAGCATAACAAAGCAAGGAAAAATGCTATGTCGAGTCGCAAGCAAGCGAGACTGGAAGCAAAACAGTTCATTGATACACTCTCGGTACAACCGTACCCAAATTCAAGCAAAGTCTACGTAGAGGGTTCACGTCCTGATATTCGTGTGCCAATGCGTGAAATATCACTCGCTGATAGCCTTATTGGAGGCACAAAAGAAGCGCCTATTTTCGAGCCTAATGAGCCAGTACGCGTCTACGATACCTCGGGTGTATACACAGACCCAGAACACACCATAGACCTCTACAACGGTTTACCTAAGCTGAGAGAAAGGTGGATTGAAGAGCGCTCCGATACTGAACTACTCGATGAAGTAAGCTCGGTATACACCAAAGAGCGCCTAGAAGATGAAACGCTAGACGATCTTCGTTACGGCAATCTACCACGTATTCGACGTGCCAAAGATGGGCAGTGCGTGACTCAGTTACACTATGCTCGCAAAGGCATTATTACCCCAGAAATGGAGTACATCGCCCTACGTGAAAATATGGGACGTGCTCAATACCGCGATGAAGTGCTTAATCAACAACATCCGGGTCAAAGCTTCGGAGCGAATCTTCCAAAAGACATTACCGCCGAGTTTGTGCGTAAAGAAGTCGCCGAAGGTCGCGCGATTATCCCTTCTAATATCAACCACCCAGAATCCGAACCAATGATCATTGGACGTAACTTTTTGGTCAAAGTGAATGCCAACATCGGTAACTCATCGGTCACTTCTTCGATTGAGGAAGAAGTAGAGAAGTTAGTATGGGCAACGCGCTGGGGTGGCGATACCGTTATGGATCTCTCTACTGGACGTAATATTCACGAAACTCGTGAGTGGATTCTACGTAACAGTCCGGTTCCGATCGGTACCGTACCTATGTATCAAGCGCTTGAGAAAGTGAATGGTGTTGCTGAAAACCTTAACTGGGAAGTGATGCGCGATACTCTGATCGAGCAAGCTGAGCAGGGTGTTGACTACTTCACTATCCATGCCGGTTTACTACTTCGTTATGTGCCAATGACTGCAAAACGCGTTACTGGCATCGTCTCTCGTGGTGGTTCTATCATCGCGAAATGGTGTTTAGCGCATCACCAAGAAAGCTTCTTATATACCCACTTCCGAGAGATCTGTGAAATCTGTGCTAAGTATGATGTGGCTCTTTCTCTGGGTGATGGTCTGCGTCCTGGTTCGGTTGCCGATGCTAACGACGAAGCGCAATTTGCAGAGCTTCGTACTCTTGGCGAATTGACCAAGGTTGCGTGGGAATACGACGTACAGGTGATTATCGAAGGTCCTGGTCATGTTCCAATGCATATGATCAAAGAGAACATGGAAGAGCAGTTAGAGCACTGTCATGAGGCTCCTTTCTATACCCTTGGTCCATTGACGACAGACGTCGCTCCCGGTTACGACCATATTACTTCAGGCATCGGCGCTGCCATGATTGGTTGGTATGGTTGTGCAATGCTTTGCTACGTAACTCCTAAAGAGCATCTTGGTTTACCAAACAAAGAAGACGTGAAAGTAGGCATGATCACTTACAAGCTTGCTGCGCACGCCGCTGATTTGGCGAAGGGACACCCTGGTGCACAAGTTCGCGATAATGCGCTTTCTAAAGCTCGCTTCGAGTTCCGTTGGGAAGACCAATTTAACTTGTCTCTCGACCCAGATACTGCTCGTGCTTTCCATGATGAAACCTTGCCTCAAGAGTCCGGCAAAGTTGCTCACTTCTGTTCGATGTGTGGACCAAAGTTCTGCTCGATGAAGATCTCGCAAGAGGTACGAGAGTATGCGAAAGACACTGAGCAAGTTGCTGCGGACCAAGCTATATCGATCAAAATGCTGGATGATCCTCTTGAGGGGATGCGTCAGAAATCGCAAGAATTTAGAGATACAGGTTCTGAGCTATACCACCCAGCAGCACATGCCGAGGCAAGTGACTAATGAGCAAAATCCTTATTCCGTCATCATTGATTGAACTGACAGGTTTAGTTCAGCAATGTTTGTTGTTGGCGAAAGAACAGGGTTTTAGCATCGAAGACATTGAGTTGGGTGTGAGCCCAACTCAATCTATTCAGCTTGTTCGCGACCAACAGAACATACGCATAACGACAGATCTTATTGATGGTTATGATTCTGAGCATGAGAGTTCATTTGTGCTCTATTACCGCTCTGCTTTATCGGTAGAAGCGTGTGCTAAGCAACCGTCGAAAGCGATTTATATTGGCATTGCTGATACGCAGGTATCCGATGAAAAGGAGAAAGTGCTTCAGCTTGATATCTGGCGTCACCCAATTAACAACGAAGTGAGAGCGCTTTCCGTTAAGTCTAAATTCAACGCAATGTTCGATCCCGAACATCACCTTGCTTGGATAGTAACGCTGACAGTACTCGATTTTCCTATCGAAGATGCGTTAACACTTGCTCGAGGAATGCTAACTCAACAAGCGAATGTTTCACGTGAAACACTGTTGAATGACAACCTTAACGAGGGAAGAACTACTCAGTGGGCTGACCTATTTGATGATTTCCCCACACCTGTACTGGAGGATAACCGACTAGGTATTCAAGTTGGTTGGTCAGCACAAGGAGAGAGCGTTAGCTTTCCATCTCTAACTAAGCAAAGTCTAGGGCTCTATCCAGTCGTTGATGATGTTGCTTGGATTGAGCGTCTACTGCCACTAGGCATCAACACTATTCAACTGCGAATCAAGAACCCACAACAAGCCGATTTAGAACAACAGATCATTCGAGCAATTGAGCTAGGTCGTCAGTATCAAGCACAAGTGTTCATCAATGACTATTGGCAGTTGGCAATCAAGCATGGCGCTTATGGCGTTCACCTAGGACAAGAAGACATAGAAGAATCGAATTTGGCTCAGCTAACTAAAGCCGGCATTCGTCTTGGTCTTTCTACTCATGGTTATTATGAGCTACTGCGCATCGTACAAATTCATCCTAGTTACATCGCGCTAGGGCATATTTTCCCAACCACCACAAAACAGATGCCATCGAAACCACAAGGTTTGGTGCGCTTGGCACTGTATCAAAAGCTGATTGATAGCATTCCTTATAGAAACATAGAGTCGGCTTTCCGTCCTTCAAAAGACAAAGAAGTTAGTGGTTATGTACGAGGCTTTCCGACGGTCGCGATTGGTGGCATTGACCAATCTAATGCAGACCAAGTTTGGCAAACAGGTGTTTCTAGTTTGGCAGTTGTGCGAGCTATTACGTTGGCAGAATCACCTCAGTCTGTCATTGAGTTCTTTGCACAACTGATGAAGGAAAGACAGCTAACGTTTACTGATCAGAATAGTGAATTGGCGCATAACAAGAGAGGCGAGCATGCTCACGGATAAGCAGTTTCTTCGCTATCAGCGCCAAGTCGCTCTGCCTGAAATTGCCGAAATTGGGCAAGAGCGTTTGAGCAAATCGCATGTGCTGATCATCGGTTGTGGTGGGCTAGGGAGCGCAGCGAGTTTGTACTTGGCATCAGCGGGCGTTGGTAAATTGGTTGTGGTCGATGACGATGAAGTTGATAGCAGTAACCTACAACGTCAGATCATTTATCGTGAGCAAGACCTACAAGTTGCGAAAACAGAAGCAACTGTAAAACAGCTCACTGATCTCAATTCTATGGTTCAAATTCGTGCCCTCAATAAGCGACTAGACAAAGCACAGCTGCAGCTTGAGGTGATGCTAGCGGATGTGGTGCTCGACTGCACCGATAACATGCCAACGCGCCAGCTCATTAACCAAGTTTGTTTCGAGCAAAATACGCCACTTATCTCAGCGGCGGCAATTGGTTGGCAAGGGCAATTCGCTGTCTTTGATTATCAAACGCAGATTGAACAAGAAGCAGAGAGTAAAGCCTGTTACCGCTGTTTGTATCCGTTCGACGAATTACCGCAAACGCAAAAGTGCAGTGACAGCGGTGTCGTCGGTCCGGTGGTGGGCACACTTGGCAACTACCAAGCGATAGCGGCAATTCAAAAACTGGCGACGGGAAAGTTTCATGTTGAGACTGCTAAGTTACATCTGTTTGATGGATTGAAAATGCAATGGCAAACCATGGCGATAAGCAAAGACAAACAGTGCCAAGTGTGTGCTCAGATTTAGTTTACGAGTAATGGACAGAATTAAGAGAGTTGGAAGCAATGACGTTATCAGAACAACAAACAACACAAATGATCGCTGCTGACTTAGATGTGATCACTATTGTCATCAATGACCAGTCACATCAAGTCGCCAGTAAGTCGAATCTACAGCAAATCATTAGTCAATTTACGCTGCCTGAAATGGGCTGTGTTTTTGCAATTAATAACAATGTTGTGCCGCGCAGTGAGTGGGCTAGCACAGTTCTTTCACAAGGAGATAGCATCTCTTTGTTTCAAGCGATCGCAGGGGGTTAAAGTCGATGCTTAAAATTGGTGATAAACAATTCGAATCAAGACTGTTCACGGGAACAGGGAAGTTTGCCAACAGCCGATTAATGGCAGAAGCGATTCAAGTGTCGGGATCTCAACTTGCGACCATGGCGTTGAAGCGTGTCGATGTGAACGACCAACAAGACGATATTTTGCTGCCGTTAGTACAATCGGGTGTGAACTTATTGCCGAACACCTCAGGTGCAAAGAATGCTAAAGATGCTGTGTTTGCTGCGCAACTGGCGCGAGAAGCGTTAGGTACAAACTGGCTAAAACTGGAAATTCATCCAGACCCGAAGTACTTGATGCCCGATCCAATTGAGACACTTGCAGCCGCTGAGCAACTGGTTCGTGAAGGCTTCATTGTCCTTCCTTATTGTCATGCTGACCCGGTTCTGTGTAAACGATTGGAGGAAGTGGGCTGTGCTGCGGTCATGCCATTAGGTGCGCCGATCGGTTCTAACAAAGGGATAGTTTCTCTCGATTTCCTAGAGATCATCATCGACCAAGCTAATGTTCCTGTGGTTGTGGATGCGGGTATCGGTGCTCCTTCACATGCCGCGCGTGCGATGGAAATGGGCGCGGATGCCGTGCTCGTCAATACTGCGATTGCAGCTTCGAGCGATCCCGTTGCGATGGCGAAGGCATTTAAGTTGGCGGTAGAGTCGGGGCGTATGGCTTATGAAGCCGGACTTGCTGGTAAGGTTTCTCATGCGGTTGCGTCGAGTCCACTGACGTCATTCCTAGATGAGCTTTAGTCCTAGATTGGTTTAGCTATTAAGCGAGGAAAACATGAGCTTCGTTGAACAATTTAAGCAGCTGAATTGGGATGACATTTCAATGTCGATCTACGCGAAAACGGCACAAGATGTCGAGCGAGCATTGAATAAACCCAAGCGTGATTTGGAAGACTTTAAAGCGCTAATTTCACCAGCGGCTGAAGCGTACTTAGAGCAAATGGCGCAGCTGTCATATTCGGCAACTCGTAAGCGCTTTGGTAATACCATGTCGCTTTACATTCCACTGTACCTTTCTAACTTGTGCGCCAATGCTTGTACTTATTGTGGCTTCTCTATGGAGAACAGAATCAAGCGTCGTACTTTGAATAGGGACGAAGTGGCTGCAGAAGTTGAAGCCATTAAACGCATGAAGTTTGATAGCGTATTGCTGGTGACTGGCGAACACGAAACCAAAGTGGGTATGAAATACTTCCGTGAAATGGTGCCTATGATTAAGCAACGCTTTAACTATTTGGCGATGGAAGTACAGCCACTTGATCAAGACGAATACGCTGAGCTCAAGACATTGGGTTTGGATGCGGTGATGATCTATCAAGAAACGTATCATCCTTCGACTTACGCCGAGCACCATTTGCGTGGCAACAAGATGGATTTCGAATACCGATTGGATACACCCGATCGTCTTGCAAAAGCGGGTATTGATAAGATCGGTATCGGTGCTTTGATAGGGTTGGAAGAGTGGCGTACCGACTGTTTTTATGTGGCAGCGCACTTGGACTATCTTGAGCGCACGTATTGGCAGACTCGTTACTCAATTTCTTTCCCACGTTTACGTCCTTGTGAGGGTGCGCTCCAACCCAAATCAGTCATGACGGATAAGCAACTTGTTCAGCTGATTTGCGCTTATCGTTTGTTGAATCCAGAAGTGGAGTTGTCATTATCGACTCGTGAGTCACCGAAGTTTAGAGATAACGCATTGCCTTTAGGCATTACCAGTATGTCTGCCGCATCGAAAACTCAGCCGGGTGGTTATGCGATGGATGATGTTGAACTCGAGCAATTTGAGATCAGCGATGAACGAAGCGCGGGTTCTGTGGAAGATATGATTCGAGCCAAAGGCTTTGACCCAGTATGGCGAGATTGGCACTCGGTGTATTCTGGTTAAGTAGTAAAGAAAGCCACTGGTCATCGTTATGTTTCACGTGAAACATAGGCAAAAAAAGAGAGTTGATGCAAAACATCAACCCTCTACTTTTTCTAGCTTCTAGCTTCTAGCTTCTAGCTTCTAGCTTCTAGCTTCTAGCTTCTAGCTTCTAGCTTCTAGCTTCTAGCTGTGTGCTACAGGTAGCGTTGCTTGACGAAGCCACTCTTTCACATCACCTTCAACTAGCGGGCTGATCTCATCCCATACTTTCTGATGGTAATCATTCAGCCAAGCAAGTTCTGGACGAGTTAGCATATCAACGTTGATGTTGCGCTTGTCGATTGGGCATCGTGTTAGCGACTCAAATGATAGAACAGGGAAGTCACCGTTAGTCGGTGTTTCAACAACAAGCTCTAGGTTTTCAATACGGATACCAAACGCATCTGCACGGTAGTAACCTGGCTCGTTGGACAGCACCATTCCTTCTGTTAGAGGCACGTCGATTTGCTTCTTCGAAATGCTCGCCGGACCTTCATGAACACTTAGGAAGTGACCAACACCGTGACCGGTACCGTGATCGTAATCGTAGCCTTCTGCCCATAGGTGCTGACGAGCTAGTGTATCGATTTGGTAACCACGTGTACCTTTCGGGAAACGTGCACGAGCAACACCGATGTGACCTTTTAGTGCAAGAGTGAATTGTTTAATCATCTCTTGTGAAGGCTGACCGATCGCAATAGTACGCGTGATGTCGGTAGTGCCATCTAGGTACTGACCGCCTGAATCCACTAGGTAAAGTGTGTTCAGTTCTAGCTTGCCTGGTTCAGGTTGGTTTTCGTGGTTGTAGTGACACATTGCCGCGTTGCCACCTGCTGCTGAAATGGTATCGAAGCTAAGATCCATCAGTGTCGGGTCTTCGCTACGGAACGCTTCCAGTTTGTCTGCCAGCGTCGCTTCATCATGCAGGTTACCCGCAACGACTTCAGCATCTAACCAAGATAGGAACTTACTCATCGCCACGCCATCACGGATATGACATGCTTTCATGCCTGCGATTTCAACTGCGTTCTTCGCTGCTTTTGGCATTAGGCATGGGTCAGCTTTACTCACCACTGATGCGCCAGCATTTTGTAGAACCAGCTTAAACCATGCGTTACTTGTCGCAGGGTCAACCAGTACATTCTTGCCAGTTAGAGTTTCTAGTCGCGCTTGCAATGCTTCTGGGTGATGAACCGTCACGCCAGCACCAACGTGAGCGTCAAACTCAGCAGGTAGGCGAGCTGGATCTAGGAAGTATTCCACGCTTGAATCTGAGTGCAGAATCGCGTGAGAAAGCAGAACTGGTAGGCGTGATACATCAAGACCACGAACGTTGAGCAACCAACAGATAGAATCAAGTGCTGTGATCACTGCGCTGTCTGCGCCGGCTTTTTTCACGAGCTCTGCGATTTCTTGGCGTTTGCTTTCACTTGATTGACCAACCGCTTCTGTTGCCATTAGGCGAACATCAGAAACTACAGGAGCAGGGCGGTCGTGCCACAGCTCATCAATTGGGTTGCTGTCGAGAATCTTAAGCTCAAGTGCACCTGCAAGTTTTGCTTGTGCCATGTCTAACCAAGCAGAGTTGTGCATGCGAGGGTCGATTGCCACAGATGCGCCATTTGCAAGATGGTCTTTAATCCAATCTAGTGCAGGCTCTTCAATCAGGTGACGGTATTCGAATAGATCAGCAGGAACCTGCTTAGTGACTTGTACCGTGTAGCGACCATCAACAAAGATAGCGGCTTTGTCTTTGGTGATTACCGCAGCACCAGCAGAACCGGTAAAACCAGTTAGCCAGTGTAAACGCTCGTTGTGCGCTGGTACGTATTCGCCCAAGTACTCGTCTTCATGTGGGACAAGTAGGGCATCAATATTATGTTGTGCTAGCCATTCGCGAATTGCATTCACGCGGCTTTGGGTATCGTTGTGCATCTGTGTTATTCCTTCAAATTACCGCTCCTTCATGCTCAGGTGTGGGAGCTGTTTCCATCTGCTTCATGCAGTTTACGATTCCATTGAGGTTCGCAATCACTTCAATAGAGTCGGAGTACAACAGACCATAGATGAGCCAAAAAGGACTATCGACTGTTAAGCTACTCATTTTACCGTAAGAGCGCAAATCGCGTCCGGGATTTTTATCTAAGATGATCGGTTTTTTGCGTGATCATGGTACGTAGCCAAGTTAAAGCTGGGTCATTTTCTCTGTCTCGGTGCCAGAACAAAGTGTAAGCCATTGGCGGGAATTCGAGTGGCAGTGGCAGCAATGCCATGTCATGTTGTTTGGCTGCCAGCTTCACAAAGTGGCTTGGCGCGGTAAACACAAAATCAGTGTAAGAACACAAACTGGCGGCACTGTTAAAGTCCGGTACGGTGACTGCGATGTCACGCTCACGACCAATGTCGGCTAAACGATAGTCGAGCAACCAACGGTCGTTGCCATCACAACGCACCTGAACATGGCGCAGGGCTAGATAAGCTTCCAAGTTCCAATTACCTCGCAAGGCCGGGTGGTCTTTACGTACGATACACATTTGGTGGTCACGATAGATTTCCTGTTCACAAATGTCATCTGGCGGCAGCATAGTCAGCTTGGCATCGTTGATGTCGATATCTCGACCTGTCATGCCTAAATCGATTTCACCGCGCTGAATCATCTTGAACGTTTGTTCCGACCAAGAGTGGGTGCTTATGGTCACGCCTGGTGCTTGTTGGAAAATCGCTGGCAAGAAGTGGGGCAGAATGAGCGGGTAGACACTCTCTACCGCTGCGATTTGAAAACGGTACTCACTGCTCTGTGGCGAGAACTCTTCGGGTTGAATCAGTATCTCAAGTTGGTTTATCAACAGATCCAGTTTCGGTTTAAGGAACAATGCGCGCGGTGTTGGCGTCAATCCGTGTGAGTTTCGAGTGAATAGAGGATCATCAAATTGGGTACGTAATTTCGCTAAGGATTTACTTACGGTAGACTGACTCAAGCACAGTCGGTGGGCGGCTCGGGTGACATTCAACTCTTCAATCAGCACTTTAAAACAGACGAGCAAATTGAGGTCGATGCGTGCCAGTTTCTCTACGTTCACAGTGATTTTCCCCATTGGAATAATGGTCATGAGTATACATCATTTCCATTCATATCATCAGATGATTAAGCTTTGCTCAAAAGTTCTTGTTCAATTTGGAGTGTTTTGTGTCTAGCCATATTACAAATAGCAAAAAACAGATGGCGCTGTTGACCATGTTAGTTCTGTTCAGTCCGCTTGCGATTGATATCTATCTACCTGCTTTGCCTCTTATCGCGTCCACTTTTCAGGTAGAAAATGCATTGGCACAAGACACCATCACTTGGTTCCTATTTGCTATGGGCGTTGGTCAGCTATTCGCTGGTCCCTTGGCAGATAAACTCGGACGTCGAACTGTTGCATTGGGAGGCATCACCATCTACGCATTGAGCGCTTTATTGGCGTGGAGTGCTCAAAATATTGAGTGGATGTTGGCGGCTCGCTTGCTACAAGGCTTAGGTGCTTGTGCAACATCTGTAGCAGCCTTTGCAACAGTTCGCGATATCTTTGGTCCGGAAAAAAGCGGCAAAATGATCAGCTACCTTAACGGTGCGATCTGCTTTATCCCAGCATTAGCACCGATTCTTGGTAGTTGGTTAACCCAACAATTTGATTGGCGTGCAAACTTCAGCTTTATGGCGGGTTTCGCTGTAATTGCAGGAGCGATGATGTTCTTTGGAATGAAGGAAACCAACCCTGCAACAGAAAAGCAGGCGGTATTTAAACTGAGCCGCTACTGGGCAGTCTTGAGCACACCATCATTCATCTTCCACGCTTCACTGTGTTTGATGGCGATGGCGGTCATTCTTGCTTATGTAACGTCTGCACCTGTAGTGTTGATGACAGGCATGGGACTATCGATGAATGAATTCACCTTCTGGTTTGGTCTGAATGCGGCGTTCAACATTGCTGCTTGTATGCTTGCGCCTAAGTTCATGGATCGCTGGGGCACACACAATTCACTGGTTGTTGGTATCTGCTTACTGGCAATTGCTGGCGTGATCATGATGGTGATGAAAGAGCACCACACGGCACTGTCTTTCATGCTACCAATCTTTATCTCATCGGTCGGCTTTGCTTGGATTCTTGGCGCAGCAGCAGGTAAAGCGTTGGAACCGTTCGGTGATAAAGCGGGTACTGCGGCTGCACTACTTGGTTTGTTCCAAATGAGTGGCTCTGGTTTGTTGGTGGGTACGCTACAGCGTTTATCACTGGATCCACAAACTCTGATTGCGATTCATATGTGGGTATTGCTTCCAGCATTAGTGATTCTGTTTAGCAAAGCTGGTAAGAACTGGCATGCGAAATTGGCGAATGCGTAAAACTCGGTAATTTAGTATTTTCCAATGTACTTAACGCGTGTATATTTGTCGTTCAAACTTTTCTCGACACCATAACGGAACTCATAAAGTAATGTCGTTAACCACGTATGAAATGGCTCGTATCCTAGAGCAAATGGAAGAGTCACCAGAAAAGGTGATGTTTGGTAAGTTGCTTAACGAATTAGGTAACCAAAGCTCTGAGCGCATTCGTAGCGCGGCAAAACAAGTTCCAGTGCCAGTCCTACGCGATATCGTGTACCAATTTCAGCAAGTGATTGAGTCACGTAAAGGCGAGCAAGTAGAGCAGATGGCAAAAGATCTCGCGAAGCAGGGTATCTCACCTGAAGAGCTACTGGCTTACTTAAATAAATAATAAAAAAATCCCCGCATCATGCGGGGATTTTTTTAGTGAGTGATTTTCTTCTTCAGTATGTGGTCGAGGGATAATGGTCCTGGTCCCCAAACAATCACAACTAGGATCATCAATCCCCAAAGTTGGTGATCATAGAAACCTTTTTCCCACAATAGTGGGTAAGAGACCACGGCGATGATGTTGAACACAAACAGAATCGCAGCCATCGGGCGGGTAATCAATCCTAGTGCCAAGAACACAGGTAGAACCAATTCTGCAGCCGTACCTAAGTAAGCCGCCAATTCCCATGGCAGTATTGGCACTTGGTATTCCAACTCAAATAAATACAGTGTGCTATCCCAAGACGAGAGTTTGATTAGCCCTGAATTGAAGAATACCCATGCAACCCACAAGCGACAAAAGAGAAGTAGTAAAGGGACAAAGCCAGCTTGTAGGGTGCTGATTAAATCGTCGTACCGATTCACTAAGTTTTTAACCGTATCCGTCATAGAGTGCTCCTTAGATTGATTTCAATGTAAAGCCGTCAACGAGATCGAGTGCCATGATGCTATTGAGATGAGCGAGTAAAACTTCAGGTATTTCGCTCAAACTCTGTTTCTGCTCTAAACATTGCAGCAGTTGGAACACATCGGCATCGAGTGCGTGACACAAGGCTTCTCCATTGGCTTGAATCGAGATGACACCTTGCTGTAATTGGTTGATATTAAGTTGTTCGAATTGCCCAGTTTGAATCGCGCTGAACAAATCAAATACTGCATAACTGGAGTCAAAGCTGCGGCAGCCTTGTTTGAGGTGCAAAACCAAAGCGGGTTGTTGCTCTTCACTCACTTCGCCAAGTAACGCAAGCGGTTTTAATTGTGCAGCACTGGATTGTTCATACTGCGCTTGACGAGCGAGGTCGATATGCCACTCGAAGCGTGCGACTTCAGGGCTGTAAGGGGCTTGTGCGATCACCTGACTAAACTGCATGATGGTGTCTTGAAAACCTTCGCCATAATGCACCACATTTCCTTCCTCTAATGGATAAGTGAGAACATGTTGGCGAGCCATCTGTTCAAAGCATTCTTCACCAAGTAGCGCTTCAACCATTGGGTAGGTAGCGGACAACACTTCGCTTAAGCTGACGATAAAGTTATTGCGGTAAATCTGCATGCGTTCATCAGCGGTAAACTCATCACTGGCAATATCGCAATCTTCACCGAGTGCTTGATAGTGTAGGGCTTTAGCAAACTGGCTTTGTAAGGTGGCTAGATTCATGATGCCTTCCTTGGTTCGCTTTGTTCACTTGGGAGTGTGCCTTGCAATAGCAGTTGCGATGCTTTGTGTGCTTCTCCGAGCAAGACTTCTGGCGCGGGGATATCCAAATCCCATTCAATCAACGCATGACGTGGACCGTGTTTTTTGGTCCACTGTGCGAACAGCTGCCAAACTTCTTCACTAACTGGGCGGCTATGGGTATCGATCCATATCTCACCTTTGTTGAGTTGTTTGATGGTAAAACCTGCCAAGTGAATCTCATCCACTTTGTCGGCTGGAATTGCATCTAGGTATGTGTCGCAATCAAAACCGTGGTTGAACGCCGAGACACAAACATTGTTTAAATCGAGCAATAAACGACAGTCAGTGCGCTTTTGCACTTCGGTAAGAAACTCCCATTCGCTGATGGTCGAATGTTGAAACTTCACATAACTAGATGGGTTCTCTATCAAGATCTCGCGTTGCAAATAATCCTGCACTTCATTCACGTTACGAGTGAACACTTTGAGCGCTTCTTCCGTATACGGAAGTGGAAGCAGGTCATTAAAGTAGTGACCGCCGTTTTCACTCCAACTCAAATGGTCAGAAACAAGAATCGGGTCGATTGAGTCAATCAGCGCTTTAAGTTGAGCAAGGTGCTTTTGATTCACACGTTCCACTGAACCTAGTGACAGACCAATGCCATGGCAGCTAATTTGATACTGCTCGCGCAATGCTTGCAATTGATTGCGCTCTGCAGCGTTGGGTTGAAAATAGTTTTCACTGTGGATTTCTAACCAAGATAACTCGGGTTTGTTTTGGCTAAAGTAATCGAGGTGAGGGGTTCTTAATCCAACTCCAACAAGGTCGTGGAAGGTGTGGTGTTTCACGTGAAACTCCTTTTCAAAGCGGGCGGGAAGAGAAGGATGCGCTGGTTGAGCGTCAACGCATCCTTGCAGTAGCTAGCGATAAAAGATTATGAAGAAGAAGTGCTACCGCCAACGAGTTTGTCACATAGACCTTTTGGTACGACTACGAATGCGTCTTTTTGGTTATCTTCTTTAGAAGTACCAGCGCATGAGCTGCTTTTCGTTGCACAGTCGTTTTTACCTGCTTTAGAAACGCCGTAGCACTTCTCTTTATCAGCAGCGACAGCTGGAGCTGCAGTTAGCATTGTGCCACCAAGAGCTAGAAGACCAGTAACAGCAGCAGTAACAGCTAGATTCGACTTTTTCATAATAAATTCCTCTGAATGATTTCCTTTACTTTAAGTTGGCAAGATGAATCGCCTGTTTTGGCGTTTTTGTTATCAACTTGCTTAACTTAAAAGATAGGAAACTGGCTAAAAAACTTTCAGAAAAATTTTCGAAACAAATGGTTTTAAAGAATGGAATTTATATAACTTATTGATATGTTGAGTAAAAAAACGACGAATTTTTTATGAATTTTTGTCTAATCTGAAGAGGTTGTTTAGGTTATAATCTATTTTTATGTATAAATAACCAGTAGCTCTCATCATGATGGATCCATCTCTATTACTCGACGGTTTGAACGACAAACAACGTGAAGCCGTTGCAGCACCTCTAGAAAACTTGCTCGTCCTTGCTGGTGCAGGGAGTGGTAAGACACGCGTTCTTGTTCACCGTATCGCTTGGTTGATGTCGGTCGAGCAATCATCTCCGTTCTCAATCATGTCGGTAACCTTTACCAATAAGGCGGCGGCAGAGATGCGTGGACGTATCGAAGAGCTAATGATGGGCAGTGCAGGCGGTATGTGGAATGGTACTTTCCACGGCATTTGTCACCGTATTCTGCGTGCGCACTATCTTGATGCCAAGCTACCGGAAGATTTCCAAATCATCGACAGTGACGACCAACAGCGTCTACTAAAGCGTTTGATCAAAGCGCAAAACCTCGATGAGAAGCAGTGGCCAGCACGCCAAGTGGCATGGTGGATTAACGGCAAGAAAGACGAAGGTCTGCGCCCGTCGCACATTGATGCGTACCACGATCCAGTGACCAAGACATATCTGCAGTTGTACACCGCTTACCAAGAAGCGTGTGATCGTGCTGGTTTAGTCGATTTTGCGGAAATCTTGCTGCGCGCGCATGAGCTACTGCGTGATAACAAGTTCGTCCGTGAACACTACCAAGCACGCTTTAAGCATATCTTGGTGGACGAGTTCCAAGATACCAACAACATCCAATACGCTTGGCTACGTATGATGGCGGGACCTGAGTGTCACGTGATGATCGTAGGTGATGACGATCAGTCGATTTACGGTTGGCGTGGTGCAAAAGTCGAGAACATTGAGAAGTTTACGCTGGAATTCCCAAGCGTGAATACCATTCGTCTTGAGCAAAATTACCGTTCAACCAAGACCATTCTGGAAGCGTCCAACGCCCTGATCGCGAATAATACCGAGCGTATGGGTAAAGAGCTTTGGACAGATGGCGTTGTCGGTGAGCCTATCTCGATTTACAGCGCTTACAACGAACTAGATGAAGCCCGTTTTGCGGTAAACAAAATCAAAGAGTGGCAAGACAAGGGCGGAGCTCTGAATGACGCTGCAATGCTTTACCGTAACAACGCCCAGTCGCGTGTTCTTGAAGAAGCACTAATCCAAGCTGGCCTGCCTTACCGTATCTACGGCGGTATGCGATTCTTCGAACGTCAGGAAATCAAAGATGCCTTGAGCTACATGCGTTTGATTGCCAACCGTAATGATGATGCGGCATTTGAACGTGTAGTGAATACTCCAACACGTGGTTTGGGTGATAAGACGCTTGAAACCATCCGTTTTGCGGCTCGTGACCGTGGTTGCACCATGTGGGAAGCGAGTGTCGCCATGTTGGATGAGAAGGTGCTTGCTGGTCGTGCTGCTGGTGCTCTGAGCCGTTTTATCGAGCTTGTTACGGCACTAGAAGACGACACCATCGAGATGCCGCTGCATCACCAAACTGACCATGTGATCAAATACTCGGGCTTGTTCGCGATGTACGAGCAAGAGAAGGGCGAAAAGTCTAAGGCACGTATTGAGAACTTGGAGGAATTGGTTACCGCAACTCGCCAATTCGAGAAACCAGAAGAAGCTGAAGACATGTCACTGCTGACGGCATTCCTAACCCACGCGGCACTAGAAGCGGGCGAAGGACAAGCGGACGAGTTTGAAGATGCGGTTCAGCTCATGACATTGCACAGTGCGAAAGGTCTAGAGTTCCCATTGGTGTTTATGGTCGGTGTGGAAGAAGGCATGTTCCCAAGCCAAATGTCGGCAGAAGAAGCAGGGCGTTTGGAAGAAGAACGTCGTCTGTGTTACGTAGGCATGACCCGTGCAATGCAGAAACTGTACATCACTTATGCTGAAATGCGCCGTTTGTACGGTCAGGATAAGTACCATAAACCGTCTCGCTTTATCCGTGAACTGCCAGAAACTTGTCTAGATGAAGTACGCATGAAGGCGCAAGTTAGCCGTCCTGCAAGCAGTGGTCGATTTAGCCAAACGGCGGTGAAAGAGAGCTTCAATGAAACTGGCTTTACGCTTGGTTCTCGTGTGATGCATCCTAAGTTTGGTGAGGGCACCATCATCAACTTCGAAGGCAGTGGTCCACAGAGCCGCGTACAGATTGCCTTTAATGGAGAGGGCATCAAATGGTTGGTGACTGCTTACGCACGACTAGAGAAACTGTAAGGCTTTACCAAAATCAACTTAAGAGCTGCTTCGGCGGCTCTTTTTGTTTGTGCTGTTTTTGTGTCGCTAATGCAGTAAAAAATGGAATGATAAATGGAGTGCGAAAGCGCGATTTAACGATGCTGTTTGAAGGGAGAGTTTGGTGTTGTTGGTGAATGTCTGTTTTCAGCAGAGCTAGCTGCTGAGAAAACTTTAGGCAAAGAAAAACCCCGAGGGCTTGCGCCCATCGGGGTTATAGTCTTACTCGCAGCAATCCGGCTACTAAGAGTGCTCCATGCATCTAATCCATGATAGTGTGCTGAATCCGTCAGCTTAATCCTTACGTCGCCTTCCTAGCGGTGTCCTTAATGACCTTATCCTGGTCTGCTAACCATCCCCGTTAGCTCTCATCACTTGTTCCCTGAGCGGTGTCCCTGACATCATCCTGATGTTCAAATCCTTGCCTCGTCCAGAGGTGTCCATTTCCCGTCCTTAGTAGCAACCATCCTAGTCACTATTGATTCCGTTCAATGTCCAATTTTGCAATCCATGCCCGACTATTCATCCTGAATAACCGTTTCTTCTTCCTGAAGTTCACCAAGTCCGTGGTGTTTCCTGTTCCGTGTCAGCATCCTTCCGACAGGTTTAATATTACGTGTTTAACGATTTCCAACAACGGGCTAATCTCACATTTTTTCACTCTCTTAGCGTTCAAAAAAGATACATAAATATTAAATTCAATGACTTATGCTCTTTGTTGTACGGTTTTACCATTAAAAAAGAGAGGTTTGCTCAACCCTTTGTGAGAGATCTCGCACAAGGGGTCGAGCGAAAGACTCTTACTGCCCGATAGCGGCACCTTCACGCCTTGGATCGGCTGCGCCCTCAAGACCGTCTTTTGTTATACGTATCGCATGCAGTCCAGAGTTCAAATCACGAACATCAGTTTTAAAACCCATCTTTTCCAACTCAGGCTGTAAGCCTTCTGCAGCGGTACCTTGCTCAATATCTAAGGTACCAAAACGGTTCAGTAATCGTGGCTGATTAATCGCGCTTTGGATGTCCATATCCCATTGCGTGTGGGCGATAATGGCTTGTGCGACGTAACCAATGATGCGGCTGCCACCCGGTGAGCCAATTGCCATGTAAGGTTTGTCATCCTTCATCATAATGGTTGGTGCCATGGATGAACGTGGGCGTTTGCCCGGTTCTAAGCGGTTCGCGATTGGCACACCATCTTGATGAGTGCGGAAAGAGAAATCGGTCAGTTCGTTGTTGAGCAAGAAGCCGCGCACCATCAAGCGTGAGCCAAAAGCGTTTTCAATGGTTGTTGTCATTGAAACTACATTGCCTTGCTTATCGACGATATTGAAATGGCTGGTGGAAGGCAGCTCGATTGATTGGTCCATGCTTAAGTTCATCGCGTGCGACCAAGGAGGATTGCCGGCTTCAACCTTACTCAACGCTTTACCGACTTGAATGAGCTCAGCACGTTGCTTGAGATAATCTTTATCAAGCAAGCCTTCGGTTGGCATTGGCACATAATCTTGGTCAGCCATGTATTTACCGCGATCCGCAAACGCAAGGCGAGATGCATCGGCGATCACTTGCCATGATTTCGCGCTTTCGGCTCCCCATCCTTTCAGATCGTATTGCTCGGTGATCGCAAGAATCTGCCCAACCGTCAGTGCGCCAGAGCTAGGTGGTCCCATGCCGCAGATGTCATAGCTTTGGTAAGCCGCACAAACCGGTTCACGTTGCTTGATTTGGAACGCATCAAAGTCAGGTTGTGCCAATACGCCAGGATTGCCCGGTGCATTCTGTACTGTCTTGATGATGTCTGTGGCGATATCGCCTTGATAGAAAGCTTTTGCCCCATGTTCTGCAATTGCCGTCAGAGTTTGCGCGTATTCAGGGTTCTTCAACAACGTGCCTTCGGCTTTTGGTGAATCATCTGGATTAAAGAAGTAAGCCTTAGTCGCAGGGAAGCGTGATAGGCGCTTGGCATCTTTCTCAATCAGGCTCGCGAGGCGAGGACTGACCTCGAAACCTTGCTCAGCCAAGGTAATCACAGGTTGGATGATCTTCTTCCATTCCAACTTGCCGTATTTCTGGTGCGTGTCCCAAAGTAGTTTCACTGTGCCAGGAGTGGCAACGGAACGCCCACCGACAACCGCATCGTAAAATTGCAGTGGTTGTCCTTTGTCATCTAGGAAGAGTTTCGGCGTTGCGGCGAGCGGTGCGGTCTCGCGTCCATCATACGTAGTCAGTTTTTGTTTCTCACTGTCCCAATAAACTAAGAAGGCACCGCCACCAATACCTGAAGATTGGGGTTCTACCAAGCCCAGCATCAGTTGCACGGCAACCATGGCATCAATAGCATTACCACCTTGAGCAAGAACGTCTGCCCCAGCTTGGGTGGCTAGTGGGTTGGCTGCGGTGACCATATAATCTTTGGCTTTGACCAATTGCTTTTGCTCGAAGCCAGTACTGTGCTCCGGTGCAACCGCATCTGCTGCTTGGTTAGCAAAGGCTGAGGTAGATAAGACGAGTGGGGAAATAAGAAAAAGACCCGTGGTCACGAGTCGGTTGAACGTCCAATGCATGATGACTCTCCATGTTGCCAGTTTTGTGCTTTCAGCTTGGCAGTCATGAAGAGTCACGTCGAGTCAGCAATCTTAGAAATGTCGATTGTGCTACGCTTTTAAATCAGTACTTTATCCGATAAAAGTGCTGATGGTTTGGTACAAAATACTGCCGCCCACGAGAGTAAATACCACGCCACACAGACCGTCGATATAGATGCCTGCTTGTTGCAATTTACGTTGTAAGCGCTGTGTCGACAGCATCCATGCAAGGCTAGAGAACCAGAATAGCGACAAGCCAAACAAGATGACCAAAGCAATACCTTTGCCAGTGATCGACATACCTGCAGGGACTAAGCTCGACATCAAACTGATAAAGAACACCAAGGCTTTCGGGTTAAGAATGTTGGTCGCAAATCCTTTCGCAAATGCCTGACGCTTATTGCTGATCACTAGGTTGTTTTGCTTCTTAGGTTGATCCGCCAGCGGGTTTTTGATCATCGAGATCACGGCGCGCAATGCACCAATACCTAAATAGAGCAGGTAACTACCACCGAGCAGTTGCACCACCGAGTACAACACTGGGTGCTGGTGGACGATATAACTCACGCCTGTCAGGCTGAACAAAGAGTGCAGCAAAATACCGACAGACAATCCCAACGCAATGTACAAGCCAGTTTGACGACCATGACGCGTCGCGTTTTGTACAACCAACGCAAAGTCGGGACCGGGACTCATTAGGGCAATAAAGTGAATGCTGGCGAGCGTCAGCAATATGGTGGATTCATTCATAACACATCTCAAATATAACCAATGCGGCTATTGTCGTGGCAAGTCACCTGTGGCGCTTGTAAAAAACTGACAGCTTTCTCGGTAAATGAAATTAACGAGTCACTTGAGAAGGGGAAACGCCGTAGGTCTGTTTAAACGCTTTGCTGAAATGCGCTTGATCGTAGAAACCGATCTGATGGGCGACGTCGGTACCACATTGACCTGATTGTAGTAACTTCATGCCTTGTTCGAGGCGCAGGCGTGCGAACCATGCATAAGGCGTCATGCCGGTTTGCGCTTTAAAGTGGCGCTGGAACTGAGTTGGGCTCAGTTGGCACAGCTCTGAAAGTGAATCCAAACGCACCGCTTGGTCGAGGTTCGCCATTAGATAATCTTTTAACGTTCCAAGCGATTGATTCCCAAGTGGTACTACTTTTTGTCGCTCAAGCGATCCGTAGCGATCAAAAAGCTGGTTAAATCCTTCAAAAGGAAGGCAATCTTTGGTGAGTTGGCTGAGGTTTTCACGACGAAGTAGCCCATGTAAGTTACTAAGTTGTGAAAATATCTGTGGATCCGAGATGATCAGCTCGTTGAAGTGTATTATTTGACCGTTTTGCTTAAGATCAGCCAGATCGTTCAATAGGTGAGGTTCGATCGCAAACACATTTACTTCGTAGCCACTTTCGAGCTTAGATTGCCCGTCGTGCAGCTCATCCGGTGGCATAATCACAATTTGCCCGTGACCAACTTGGTGGCTGTTACCTTGGTATTGGAACTTCTGCGCGCCATGCGTGATCAGACCGAGATGAAAATCCAGATGGTAATGCCTTTGAAAAGCAAATTTCTGGTATTTCGCCTCTATCAGACTCAAGTTGTCATGGTCGGTTGCGTAGTACTGAATATGTTCCATTAAATAAAAAAAGCTTGGTCACATTATGACCAAGCTTATCCATCAATTTCTTAAATGTCTTGTAAAAAACGATCAGGCAGCACGAGCCGCTTTGCGTGACTTGCGGTTATTACGCAGACCATCAAAGCTAAATACCACCAAGGCGCCCCAAATAAAGGCGAAGGTGATGGCTTTATCGCTGGTGAACGGTTCGCCGTAGATCAGCACCGCAAGCAAGAACATCAGACTTGGACCAATGTATTGGAAGAAGCCCAACGTCGATAGCTTTAGACGGGTTGCTGCGCCAGTAAAACACAGTAGCGGCAGGGTAGTGATCACGCCAGCAGCAATCAACAAGGTATTCAGCTGCATTGGGTTATCTAGCATGTTGGACGTCGGTGAACTCGCAATAAACAGCAAGTAAATTGCTGCAGCAGGTAACATCACCAAGGTTTCAATAAACAGTCCGGTTTGTGCTTCCACACTGACTTTCTTACGCAGCAAGCCATAAAAGCCGAAACTCATTGCCAGCGCTATAGCGACCACAGGCACCGAGCCAAAGACGATCAGCTGAACTAATACGCCACAAGCAGCAAGGACAACCGCGAACCACTGAAGCTTACGTAGACGCTCGCCAAGGAAGACCATCCCGAGTAAGACGTTGATCAGTGGGTTAATGTAATAACCTAAGCTGGCATCGAGCATGTGGTTCGAGTTGACCGCCCAAATGAAGATCAACCAGTTTGCACCGACCAAAATGGCAGTAGAAACCAGAAACATCATCTTGGTTTTGTTTTTAATGATGTCGCGAACCGAGCGCCAATGGCGACCAAAATGGAGGAGTGCGGCTAGCAAAAAGAAAGACCAAATCACTCGGTGGCTTAAGATCTCTAGTGGCGAGACTTCAGCAATCGATTTGAAGTAAATGGGTGCGATGCCCCACATGGTGTACGCGCCAATAGCAAGCAAGACGCCTTGCCGTGAGCGTTGTTGTTCTTCTGGTGTCATGGGATGTCACCTAATTGAGTTTTTATAGAGCAGAAAATCAGTATACGAGTCGTGAGCTGAATCACCTAACAATTTGCGGTTTTATTCACCATGAAACCCCATTACAATGTGCCCTCACTTTGCGTGCTAGTGGCATGCATAAGCACCTCTTTTTAAGACCCAATCTGAGATTTTTCATGACCTCTACCTTGTTAGCCGAACAATCAGACTCGCCTGTAACGCCTCAACGTGTGTTGGAGGATGTGTTTGGTTACCAAGAGTTCCGTGATGGTCAGCAGTTGGTGATTGACGCCGCGGTAGAAGGTCGCGACAGCTTAGTTATCCTGCCTACTGGTGGCGGTAAGTCGCTGTGTTATCAAATTCCTGCTTTGGTTCGCTCTGGCATTACTTTGGTGATCTCTCCGCTTATCTCGCTGATGAAGGACCAAGTGGACCAGCTTAAAGCCAACGGTGTAGCGGCTGAGTGCATTAACTCGACTATGCCTCGTGAAGAGCTGCTCAGCGTGTATAACCGCATGCACACTGGTCATCTTAAGTTGGTGTACGTCTCGCCAGAACGCGTATTGATGCGTGACTTCATTGAGCGCTTGGAAAACCTGCCGCTATCGATGATTGCTGTCGATGAAGCACACTGTATTTCCCAGTGGGGACACGATTTCCGTCCAGAATACGCTGCGCTTGGTCAACTTAAGCAGCAGTTTTCCCATGTGCCATTTATGGCGCTGACGGCGACGGCGGATGACGCAACGCGCCGAGATATTCTTGAGCGTCTGCAACTGAATAATCCAGAGGTTTACCTAGGCAGCTTCGACCGTCCCAACATTCGCTACAACTTAGTTGAGAAGCACAAGCCGGTTTCGCAAATCGTTCGTTATCTTGAAACTCAAAAAGGTAATTGCGGCATCATCTATTGTGGTAGCCGTAAGAAAGTTGAGATGGTGACTGAGAAGCTGTGCAACAACCACATTCGTGCGGCTGGTTATCACGCAGGTATGGATGCCGATGAGCGCGCTTACGTTCAAGAAGCTTTCCAACGCGATGATATCCAAATCGTGGTGGCGACCGTGGCATTCGGTATGGGCATCAACAAACCAAACGTGCGCTTTGTGGTTCACTTTGATATCCCGCGCAATATCGAGTCCTACTATCAGGAAACCGGTCGTGCAGGGCGTGATGGTTTACCTGCGGAAGCCATGATGTTGTATGACCCGGCGGATATCAGTTGGCTGCGCCGTATGTTGGATGAGAAAGACGATGGTCCACAGAAGCAGGTGGAAACCCACAAACTGAATGCGATGAGTGCCTTTGCTGAGGCGCAGACTTGTCGTCGTCAGGTGCTATTGAATTACTTTGGTGAGTATCGTGAGAAGCCATGTGGCAACTGCGATATTTGCTTAGATCCACCGAAACACTTTGATGCCACGGAAGAAGCGCGTAAGGCGTTGTCTTGTGTGTATCGTGTTAATCAGAGCTTTGGTATGGGCTACGTGGTAGAAGTGCTACGTGGCATGCAAAACATTCGTGTACGTGAAAACGGGCACGATAAGATTTCTACCTACGCGATAGGGCGCGATCACAGCCACGATTACTGGGTGAGTATCTTCCGTCAATTGATCCACAAAGGGTTGTTGTTCCAAAACATCACACGCAATTCAACGCTGCAACTTACCGAAGAGGCGCGTCCTCTGTTGCGTGGCGATGTGACTCTGGAGTTAGCAGTTCCGCGTTTAGACACCGCAGCACGTGCGGCGAAGTCAGATAAACTGACCAGCAAGAATTACGATAAGAAGCTGTTTGCCAAGTTACGTAAGCTGCGTAAGTCGATTGCTGATGAAGATGGTTTGCCACCATACGTGGTCTTCAGTGACGCTACTCTGATTGATATGGCGGAAATTCTGCCAACGTCTTACGGCGAAATGCTGGCAGTCAGCGGCGTTGGTCAGCGCAAACTGGAGAAGTACGCCGATCCATTCCTCGATTTGATTCAAGAACACATTACTCACCACGGATAAGGAACCAAGATGCAAAAGGAATTTGGCTTAGCGGACTACATGGCACAAGAAGGGCGCTTAATCATTACCGCGCCGAGCTTTGACCTTGATAGCTTTCCTGCTTTAGGTGAGCGTTTAGTCGGACTGCTTTCCGCTACTGTGGTGGAAAAGCAGTGGGATGCGGACATTCACTCTTGGTTGATCGACTTTGAAGGTTGCCGACTGTTTATGAAAGCAGAGCATTACAGCGAAGCGATTTGGTTTGAAGCCCTAGCGATTGAAGAGAGCAGGGAAGAGCTGGATTATCTCGCAGGATTGTTTCAACGCGGCTTCTAAAAATAGAATTTTTCTAGAAAGGGTGTTTCACATGAAACACCCTTTTTTATGCTCAAACGTTTGCGCAAAACAGACGGCTTGCGGCGGAAAGTGGTTAATGTATAATCGCCCACCGCTTTGCTCAGAAAGAGCCAAGCCAGTTTATTTTTCATTTTACATTGTTGGTAAGAGCCACTTTATTCAGTGGCTCGATTTGGGTTCCCTCACCCCCAAACCAAACTAAAAAGGTATCGCATGAGTAACTTTACCCCTGCGCAGCAGCGCAACGCCCTTATCTATCTGGTTCTATTCCACCTAGTCATTATTGCATCTAGCAATTACCTAGTTCAGCTACCGTTTACTATTTTCGGTTTCCATACCACTTGGGGTGCATTCACTTTCCCATTTATCTTCTTAGCGACTGATTTAACCGTGCGTATTTTCGGTGCTCAGTTGGCGCGTAAGATCATCTTCTTAGTGATGTTGCCTGCGTTGGCAGTGTCTTACTTCTTATCGGTGGTGTTCTTCGAAGGTCAATTCCAAGGTTTTGGTCACCTAGGGGAATTTAACTTATTCGTTGCTCGTATCGCGATTGCTAGCTTCATGGCGTACCTACTTGGTCAGATCATGGATGTGCACGTGTTCAACCGCCTACGTCAAATGAAGCAATGGTGGGTGGCACCAACGTGTTCAACGCTTTTCGGTAATGCACTTGATACCATCGCTTTCTTCGCCATTGCGTTCTACCAAAGCCCAGATCCATTTATGGCGGAGCATTGGACGGAAATCGCGCTGGTGGATTACGGCTTCAAACTGATTATCAGTCTTGGTCTGTTCGTTCCTATGTACGGCGTATTACTGAATTACCTCATTAAGAAGCTGACTGCGGTGAACCCTGATTTTAAGGTGACGACAAGCGTTCAGTCTTAATATCAGTGGGAACCCCGAAAGCCGCTTGCTCAAATCAAGCGGCTTTTTTGTGCCTGTTTACTTGGGTTTAGAGCGTTTTGTACAGCGTGGGGAGTAATTAGATCATGGGTGTCCAAAAGCTCCCTAAGCTGTACAAAGGTAAAAATGGAGTAATAAAAAAGGTCCCAATAGGGACCTTTAACCAAGTAATAAGTCATCGTGAGATTTAACAAGTCACAATACTTAACGGCCAACCAATGTCTGTTTGACGGTTGGATTCAATTTCCAATTCAGCCGCAGTCAATGGGTTTGCCTCTAACCACTTCGCATCAATGTTGAGCGTCAGTTTGTCGCCTTCCGCAGTGAGAGTCACACATGGCTCTAGAGCTGGATTACGACGGTGGCTGAGTAAAACCGCAAGACGCAATAGGCGCAGTACGCGTTTACCACTCGTGCCTGAAAGGGCATGTTGCTCAGGCAGTGACGTCAGTTGTTCACGGTAACGGCGAGCAATTTCACCGATAAAGAACTTCTGCGCACGGGTGTAACCAGGCAAATCCAGATGCTGTAGCAGGTAAGCGCTGTGCTCACCGCCCTTTTTGAAGTCGATAGTTAGACCGATTTCGTGCAGCTTGGCTGTTGTTTCCAGCAGGACTTTACCCTGAGGTTCTGCAACCCAAGCTTCACCGCCAACTTGCTCAAGCAGTTTGCCCGCAAGTTTTGCAACTTGTTCGCCGTATTGGCAATCTAGCTGGTAACGGTTTTGTACGCTACAAACGGTGCGTGCACGGATGTCGTTTTGACGAAGTTCGTCAACCATCTCGTACACCAAGCCTTCACGTAGTGCGCCGCCAGCCAGTGTCATGGCATCGATTTCTAGTAGCTCAAAGATCGCAATCAAAATAGATAAGCCACTTGGGAACACCAAAGCTCGCTCTAGGGTCAGACCTTCAATATCAAGCTCTTCCAAGTGATCAGCAAGCATCGCCTGCTTTTGTAGACGCTTAAGTTTGGAGTGAGTAATTACTTCGTCCATACCTTGCGCTAGCATTATCTCTTGTAGTGCTTGAACGGTACCCGATGCCCCAACACACACATCCCAACCTAGGTCGGTGTACTGTTCTAAGATTGGCATCAGAGTTTGCTTCGCGCCTTCAATTGCGGCTTCGAAGTTACGTGCATTTAATTGGCGGTCTTTAAAGAAGTTCTCTAACCAAGTGACACAGCCCATTTTTAGACTGGTCAGAGCTTTGGCTTCGAAACCTTCGCCGATAATCAGTTCGGTACTCGCACCGCCGATATCGACCACAAGGCGACGACCGCTGCCACCTGAGGTGTGAGCAACACCTTTATATATAGTGGCGGCTTCCTCTTCGCCGGTAATCACTTCGATAGGCTGACCTAAAATTTGGTTCGCCTTCTCTAGAAAAACATCCACATTGGTCGCGGTACGCAATGTCGCGGTACCCACAATACGGATGTTCTGTTTAGGAATATCCTGCAAGCGTTCTGCAAATAGACTTAAGCAGTCCCATCCTCGCTGCATAGCTTCCATACTAAGAGAGTTATGTTCATCTAAGCCCGCGGCTAGACGAACTTTGCGCTTAATTTTAGCCATAGTTTGAACGCTGCCATCGATGTGACGCACAACGAGCATGTGAAAACTGTTCGACCCGAGGTCGATGGCGGCGTATAGCGGTGATGATCCTGCTTGACTCATAAACGACTTCAGTTTCCTTTTATGATTGTTTTGGCGCTGATTGACGCGGCTGACGAGGACGACGTCCTTGCGGCTTGCGGTTACCAGAGCGAGTGCCACCTGTATTGGTGCGACGTTGTTGAGTACGAGGCGCGCGCATACGAAGTGGTGCAGGCAAGTCTTGGATTAGAGCCGAGGCATCGTAATCAGAAACAGGGATTGCGTGCTCAATGTATTCTTCGATTGGTGGCAAGTTGATT
The DNA here is from genome assembly GCF_022347645.1 of Vibrio sp. MMH1-50. Classification (NCBI taxonomy): domain Bacteria; kingdom Pseudomonadati; phylum Pseudomonadota; class Gammaproteobacteria; order Vibrionales; family Vibrionaceae; genus Vibrio; species Vibrio sp. MMH1-50. The sequence goes on along the minus strand of NZ_JAKRGG010000046.1, from coordinate 7,525 downwards.
GCGTAATCTTCACAAGCAAAGCTAATAGAGTGACCACTTGCGCCAGCACGACCAGTACGACCGATACGGTGAACGTAATCTTCACAGTCATCCGGTAGGTCGAAGTTGAATACGTGTGTTACTTGAGGAATATGAAGACCACGAGCAGCAACATCGGTTGCGACTAGTAGGTCAACTTCACCGCGAGTGAATTGCTCAAGAATCTTTTCACGCTTCTTCTGTGGTACATCGCCAGTCAGTAGACCCACACGGTGACCATCTGCTGCTAGGTGACCCCAAATCGACTCACACTTATGCTTCGTATTAGCAAAAACGATCGCGCGGTCTGGCCATTCTTCTTCAATAAGAGTTTGAAGCAGTGCCATCTTGTCTTCATTAGAAGGGTAGAAAAGCTCTTCTTGGATGCGGTGACCCGTTTTTTGCTCTGGCTCAACCACAACATGCTCAGGATTGTGCATGTGTTCGAAAGCTAATTCTTGTACGCGATAAGACAATGTTGCTGAGAACAGCATGTTCAAACGCTCTTTTGGCTCAGGCATACGACGGAACAAGAAACGAATGTCTTTAATAAAGCCAAGATCAAACATACGGTCCGCTTCATCCAGAACAACCGCTTGAATGTTGTTTAGGTTGAATACGCGTTGCTTGTAGAAGTCGATGATACGGCCTGTAGTGCCGATAAGAATGTCTACGCCGTCTTGCAGTTTTGCCAGTTGCTTGTCGTAGCTTTCGCCACCGTACGCTAAAGCGGCTTTAAGACCCGTGCTAGCAATCAAAGGTTCAGCATCGTTAAAGATCTGAATCGCTAGCTCACGCGTTGGCGCCATAATGATCGCGCGCGGCTGAGTTGGCTTGCGACCTTCGTGCTCTGGTGTCGTTAGAAGGTGGTTGAAGGTAGCAGTAAGAAACGCGAGGGTTTTACCAGTACCCGTTTGGGCCTGGCCTGCAATGTCTTGGCCGGTGAGCAGTACCGGCAACGCCAAGGCTTGGATAGGGGTACAATATTCGAACCCTTTTTTGTCCAATCCTTCAATAACTTGGGGCTTTAAACCCAAATCGGCGAACTTTTGCTCTGTGATATGCGTCTTTTTCATAGCGATAGAATATCAGCTAAAGCTTGCAATAAGAAAGTAAATACATTCCAATAGGGCATCTATTTACTGGTTATCATCCAACCAGTTTCGAAAAACACATTGGAGTGGAAGATGAGTGATAAGATTTTGCAGCTTACTGATGACGGTTTTGAAAACGATGTAATCAATGCTGCAGGCCCGGTTCTAGTTGATTTTTGGGCAGAATGGTGTGGTCCTTGTAAAATGATCGCTCCTATCCTGGACGAAATCGCTGACGAGTACGAAGGCAAACTCACTATCGGTAAACTAAACATTGACCATAACGCAGGTACACCACCTAAGTTTGGTATTCGCGGCATTCCAACGCTACTGTTATTTAAAGACGGTAACGTAGCGGCAACGAAAGTTGGTGCTTTGTCTAAGACTCAACTAAAAGAGTTCCTAGACGCAAACCTATAATCACTAAGTGATTACAAACAAAACCGTGCAATATGACAATGCGCGGTTTTGTTTTTCTAACTCTGGACTAGAATATTAATTAGTGCTAACTTATCGCGCGTTAATTGAACAAATTTCTCTTCTTGGTCGATCCTGAGACCAAATCCATCTTAACTAGAAAACAGATCTTATTTTGACTAAACAAGCATCCACCACCATGAATCTTACTGAACTGAAGAACAGACCTGTGTCTGACCTTGTAAAGCTTGGCGAAAGCCTGGGTCTTGAGAACCTAGCTCGTCTAAGAAAACAAGACATCATCTTCGCAATTCTTAAAGCGCACGCGAAAGGCGGCGAAGACATCTTTGGCGATGGGGTTCTGGAGATTCTGCAAGACGGCTTTGGTTTCCTACGTAGTGCGGACAGCTCATACCTTGCTGGTCCAGACGACATCTACGTTTCACCAAGTCAGATTCGTCGTTTCAACCTACGTACTGGTGACTCAATTGCTGGTAAGATTCGTCCACCAAAAGACGGTGAGCGTTACTTTGCCCTGCTAAAAGTCAACACAGTAAACGACGACAAACCAGACAACGCTCGTAACAAGATCCTATTCGAGAACTTAACGCCTCTACACGCTAACGAGCGTATGGTTATGGAGCGCGGTAACGGTTCTACAGAAGACATCACAGCACGTGTTTTAGACTTGGCATCGCCAATTGGTAAAGGTCAACGTGGTCTGATTGTTGCTCCGCCTAAAGCGGGTAAGACAATGCTTCTGCAAAACATCGCTCAAAGCATCGCATACAACCACCCTGAGTGTGAGTTGATGGTACTTCTAATCGACGAACGTCCTGAAGAAGTGACAGAGATGCAGCGTCTAGTTAAAGGTGAAGTAGTAGCGTCAACGTTCGATGAGCCAGCTTCTCGCCACGTACAAGTAGCGGAAATGGTAATCGAGAAAGCAAAACGTCTTGTTGAACACAAGAAAGACGTGGTTATCCTGCTTGACTCTATTACTCGTCTAGCTCGTGCATACAACACCGTAGTCCCTTCATCAGGTAAAGTACTAACTGGTGGTGTGGATGCAAACGCACTACACCGTCCTAAGCGTTTCTTCGGTGCAGCGCGTAACGTAGAAGAAGGTGGCAGCCTAACTATCCTTGCTACTGCTCTAGTTGATACTGGTTCGAAGATGGATGAAGTTATCTACGAAGAGTTCAAGGGTACAGGTAACATGGAAATCCACTTGAACCGTAAGATCGCAGAGAAGCGTGTATTCCCAGCGATTGACTTCAACCGCAGTGGCACACGTCGTGAAGAGCTTCTAACTAAGAATGAAGAGCTTCAGAAGATGTGGATTCTACGTAAGATTGTTCACCCAATGGGTGAAATCGATGCAATGGAATTCCTAATCGACAAGCTAGCGATGACGAAGACTAACGACGAATTCTTTGATGCAATGCGTCGCCAATAGTCTCAGATAAGTAATTCTGCGAAAAGCCACCGTATATCGGTGGCTTTTTTATTGCTTTCTCCCGATAGAAGTATCAGAATGAAGAAAATGTTATCGGGAGGTTAACATGCAACAAGGAATGTTGTCGTCATTACTCCTGAGCTTGTCACTTATCACGCTACCCGTGACTTTATCTGCTAAGGAAATGCAGGAGACCGTGGTAGAGCAGTGGCTTCAGGATACCCATATACAGACCAAAGTATCTGAATTGCTCGATTATGCAGTCAGAGACGAGGTCGACTCTCTCAAATTTGCTCTCGACCGACTGGCTTTTCCTCAACAAGAAGTCGTTCGTTTTCTGTTGCTCGAAAAACTAGAGCAACAAGAAATCATCCTTACGCCGAGAATGGCGATTTTTGTCGAATCCCAAATTAGTATCACCCCAACTTACCAAGTTTTAGAGCGTGGTGATGGTTACGAATTCACTGTGCCTGCGTTTAACTTTCCCTCTATTGCGAGTCGTCTGATTAAACGTTGGAAACAAGACCAAAGCACGTTGGAGTTTGTACTAGCAGCAGAGCGCCAAGAACTTAACCTAAAAGATTGGTTAACAGGCACTTCGCAACATGTACAAACCAGAGAAGCGCTACTTATACGTGAGTTAGATAGCCTATCGCCCGATGCACTTGAGGCGCTAACCAAACAATTGACCCATGCAAACGTAACGAGCTGGTTACCATCCACTGCCGTTGTGGTGCGTTTGGCGCAAGTTAGCCAAAATGAGGCAATGTATGATCTGCTTTGGCGAATGCGTGCGGATTACAACAGCCAAGCTGAGCTAGAAAGGCTTGCTGAGGTTAGTGATGAGTTCTCATTACAACAATTGATGAATTCTACGGTCAATCCGACCTTAAAACCTTATGCTATTGAACTGCTCACGAGATCCAATCCACTCTCTCAAGACGTAAAACAGTTCCTCGTTGCTAAGATGGCGCTCTCAGAAGAAGCGACTCTAGTTGCGAGAGAGCTAGCAAAACAGGGGCATCAATCGTGGTTAGAAGAGCTTGTTTCAAGTAATCGCCAAGTAAAAGCGCGACAGATTCAGGAATTCTTGAAGTGATGACACTTTAAAAGACCGTTTCTTCGCATTGTTATCATTGAAGTAACCTAGCTCACATACCCACACAAAATAGGAGGATCTTAGCGTCCTCCTATTTGTTATACTGCGGACAGTTTAATCAGCCAGCATGAAGACCTATGAGTTTTAAGGATTTACGCGAATTTATCGACCACCTAGAACAGAAAGGTCGACTTAAACGCATCACTCACCCCGTCGATCCCGCTTACGAAATGACAGAAATTAGTGACCGCACCTTGCGTGCTGGTGGTCCTGCATTGTTGTTTGAGAACCCAATCGGCTACGACGTGCCTGTTTTGACGAACCTATTTGGTACGCCAGAGCGCGTCGCAATCGGTATGGGACGCGAAGACGTTAAAGAATTAAGAGAAGTCGGTAAGCTACTGGCTTATTTAAAAGAACCTGAGCCACCAAAAGGCTTCAAAGACGCGTTGGAAAAACTGCCTGTGTTCAAACAAGTATTGAACATGCCGGCTAAGCGTTTACGTAAAGCACCATGCCAAGACATTGTTTGGCAAGGTGATGAAGTTGACTTGGATAAGGTTCCGGTAATGAGCTGTTGGGCAGAAGATGTTGCGCCGCTGCTTACTTGGGGCTTAACCGTAACCAAAGGTCCAAACAAAAAACGTCAGAACCTAGGCATTTATCGTCAGCAGAAAATTGCCAAGAACAAAATCATCATGCGTTGGTTAGCTCACCGAGGTGGTGCGCTCGACCTGCGCGATTGGATGGAAACCAATCCAGGTAAACCTTTCCCAGTTTCGGTCGCGTTTGGTGCAGACCCAGCTACCATTCTTGGCGCGGTAACACCAGTGCCAGATACGCTATCGGAATACGCATTTGCAGGTTTGTTGCGTGGAAGCAAAACTGAAGTCGTGAAGTCAGTCAGTAATGATTTGGAAGTGCCAGCGAGCGCGGAAATCGTGATGGAAGGCTATATCGACCCAAACGAGTTTGCTGATGAAGGTCCTTACGGTGACCACACTGGCTACTATAACGAAAAAGAAAAGCACCACGTATTCACCATTACGCACATTACTATGCGTAAAGATCCTATTTATCACAGCACCTACACTGGTCGTCCGCCAGATGAACCAGCTGTATTGGGTGTGGCATTAAACGAAGTGTTTGTGCCGATTCTGCAAAAGCAATTCCCAGAGATTGAAGATTTCTATCTGCCGCCAGAAGGTTGTTCGTACCGAATGGCAGTCGTCACCATGAAGAAGCAGTACCCAGGACATGCCAAGCGCGTAATGATGGGCGTGTGGTCTTTCTTACGCCAATTCATGTATACCAAGTTTGTTATTGTGTGCGATGAATCGGTAAACGCACGAGATTGGAATGATGTCGTGAAAGCCATGTCAGAGCATATGGATCCTGTGCGTGATACCTTGATGATAGATAACACGCCAATCGACTCTCTAGATTTTGCTTCGCCAGTGGTTGGTCTTGGATCCAAGATGGGGCTAGATGCAACCATTAAATGGGATGCCGAGCTAGCGACGCGAACCGAGGTCACTGAGCGAGACAGCATAGCGATTACCGAAACAGAGCTGAACGAGTTGAAACAGCAACGCCCTGAGATTGTCGATATCTATCTACCTGCAACAGCAAATAACCAGTTCGCTGTTGTGACCATGAAGAAAGACCAAGCTGGTCAATCGCAAGCCTTGATGGAATACCTGTGGGACTTCTTTGCTCAGCACACGGATAACAAATTCATTATCTTGTGCGACGATGACGTTAATGCACGAGATTGGAATGACATCATTTGGGCTGTAACAACCCGAATGGATCCAGATAGAGATACTATTCAAGTGTATAGTAAGACTGCTAGTTCATCCAAATTAGGATTGGATGCGACCAACAAGTTCGAATCCGAAGTCATGCGCGAGTGGGGTACGCCTATCAAAAAAGATCCTAAACTTGTGGCTAAAGTCGATGAGATTTGGGACCAGTTAGGTATTCTATGAGTCATCAAGTCCACCTTCTACCAATGGACGTTACGTTCCAAGTAAAAGAAGGGGAGACGGTGTTGGAAGCTGCGCTCAACAACAATATTCGCTTCCCACATCGTTGCCAAGTTGGCGCTTGCGCCATGTGCATGTGTAAAAAGCTAACGGGCGAGGTGAGCTATCACCTCGAACCTATGCTAACCGAAAAAGAGCAACAGCAAGGTTGGATATTCCCTTGCCAAGCCTATACAGAAAGTAATTTAGTGCTTACTTTTGACGAGTAAGCGAGAGGAACACCATGACCATCCAATGTAAAGTAAAGTCTATTCAGCCGTTAGCTTGTAATACTTATCAAATCCTTCTTCACCCAGAATCACCTGTACCTTTTAAAGCAGGTCAGTACCTCATGGTTGTGATGGGTGAAAAAGACAAACGTCCTTTCTCGATTGCGAGCAGTCCATGTCGTCATGAAGGTGAACTTGAACTGCATATCGGTGCGGCGGAACACAACGCTTATGCGCTAGAAGTCGTTGAAGCAATGCAAGCGGCATTAGAAACAGATGGTCATATCGAGATTGATGCTCCACATGGTGATGCTTGGGTTCAAGAAGAAAGCGAACGCCCACTATTATTGATTGCTGGTGGTACAGGCTTTAGTTACGTGCGCTCAATTCTAGATCACTGTGTTGCACAGAACAAAACCAACCCTATTTACCTATACTGGGGGGCGCGCGATAACTGCCAGCTGTACGCTAAAGAAGAGCTGGTCGAGATTGCCGACAAGTTTGCTAATGTTCACTTTGTGCCAGTAGTAGAAGAAGCGCCAGCAGACTGGCAAGGTAAAGTTGGTAACGTGCTACAAGCGGTGAGCGAAGATTTCGAAAGCTTAGAAAACTACGATATCTATATTGCAGGTCGTTTCGAAATGGCTGGCGCAGCACGTGAACAGTTCACTCAGAACAAGAAAGCGAAGAGTGAACGTATGTTCGCAGACGCGTACGCATTCATTTAAATACGGCTTTTGAGGCAGAAAAAGAGGGTTTTTTACCCTCTTTTTTGCTTTTTTGATGAAATAGTCATCGAACAGTCAGTTTTTTCCATTTTTTTTCAAAAAAGGGTTGCGAACGGATCAGAGTTCCCTATAATGCGCATCCACCGACACGGCAGACGCGATAAGGCTTCAGCAGATTCGGAGAGGTGAAAAGCTTCTGAGAAAATAAATTGAAAAAAGTGTTTGACACTCTCAATTATCTCGTTAGAATGCACCTCCGCTTTGAGAGAAAAACTTCTCGATAAGCAAGCTCTTTAAAAATATAGACCTATCAATCTGTGTGGGCACTCGTTGATGATAATCCAATTAGATACCTCGGTATCAAATTAGGTTTCAATGAAACGAAGTGACCATTGAATCGAAAGATTCAGCACAGTCAATTCAAACATTACTTATGTAATGTTCAGTATTCAT
>NZ_JAKRGG010000045.1:0-39289 GCF_022347645.1 Vibrio sp. MMH1-50 | reverse complement strand
AGAAAGCACCTACAAACGCTGCCCAAAGGGTTCGGCTAAAAGCGTTTTACTCTTTGTTGAGTCAATTTTACTTAGAACCACTAGGCTTCAATCGACTCGTCGCGATTAAAACGCTTTTATCTCGAACAAAATTTAACCACGAAAGATAAACAGACCCTAATAATTACAACAAAGATTGACGGTACGCTTTAGGCGTGAGATTCATCATTCGCTTAAACGCACGGGTGAAATGAGCAGAATCGGAGTAGCCTGTTTTGAGCGCAATATGCGTAATACTCAGGTCACGGTCAGCTAACAGCTCTAGCGTTTGTTTAAGCACCAAGCCTTCGATCACTTCTCTATAGGTCGTATCCTCATTTGCTAGCCGCCTTTGTATGGTACGAGCATTCATGTCAATCAACTCACCAGCGAACTGGATAGAGATCTTACCCATTGAGAGATAAGGCGTCAGCGCCCTTGCTAATGCGTCACTGAACTTATCATCCTCACCCCGAAAACTTGTATTTGGCGCTGTTTGGGATGGCGTGAAAGCAATCGGCTGGTTAATCCATTCACTAGGGATTGAGATTGCAGTAACCGGTCTACCTGCAAAGAACTGCGCGCTCTTCATACCCGGCAACAGATTGAAAGGTTCGGCTTCTACATCTTGAATCCCGACTTCTACCAATCGCCATTGGGGGCCAACAAGCTTTTTGAGCAACTCATTCATGAACATCGCGGAGAACATTTCTGCGTAGCGAAACCATTCTCTGTTTGCGTCTTGTTTTTCTCTGACGAGCCACCATTTACCGCCACGCGATACGACCGAAAGACTGACATTATCTGAGATCTGTTTTAGCAGTTGGGAGACTTCTTCCAATGCCGCTTTAAGTGAATGCGTTTGAGTAATTTGATTGGCAAACCTAGGAACGTAGATATCGTGACAAAGCGTCCAAGTAAGCAAGGCAAACTTCTCGGACGATGCTCGTTCACCTAAGGTTTGGAATACCGATTTTAATGCACTTTCTGGCACAAACGCATTAGAGGATTGGCTGGATAAGATATCCTGTGGCATACGTGCGGTTTCAAGTAAGGAATGAATATCACCATCAAGCTCATTGAGCATCGTGGCAAAAAGCTTTACTTCTTCCGAGTGGACCAAAGGAATATCTGTATTGGGCATGCAAGCTATCATCTTAAAATACCAAGGATTATTTTAGTTTAAGCACAAACTTCCGGGCTGTCATTAGTCACAATCCAAGTGCAATTTGATAATGAGAGACGACTCACTCTGAACAGAAGAGCCAACGCACATTGACATTCAACATAGATCATTGCCTGTTCAAGAACTTGCCAATTCACGCCACAGATACGTTCTATTCACTTTTAAAGCACTATTTAAAGCGCTATTTATACTTCTATGAATGTGATGATTTTCACGCTTTCTTAATCAGCAATCGTTTTCTAGGAATTTTTCCTAGTCGATCTAAGCCCTCCTCTCATGTAGTTAAAAAGAGGACTCTCTACAATCGCCAGCAGTTAAAAGAAAGCGAGCACGCAAGTGCATCACACTAATACAAGAGAGTTCACGATGTTAAAATTCCTTGAACAAGTCCGGAAGCCTACCCTAGACCTTCCAGTCGAAGCGCGTAGAAAAATGTGGTTCAAACCATTTATCCAATCTTACCTAGTGGTATTCATTGGTTACTTGACCATGTACCTGATCCGTAAAAACTTCAACGTCGCACAAAACGACATGATTTCTACTTACGGTTTGTCGATGACAGATCTAGGTTTGATTGGTCTCGGTTTCTCAATTACTTACGGTATCGGTAAGACCGTGGTTTCCTACTATGCCGATGGTAAAAACACCAAGCAGTTCCTTCCTTTCATGCTTATCCTTTCTGGTCTGGCAATGCTTGGTTTCAGTTTCAGCATGGGCGGTGGCAGCGCGAGCTTGTTCTTGATGGTAGCGTTCTACGCACTAAGTGGTTTCTTCCAAAGTACTGGTGGTCCTTCTAGTTACTCGACCATCACTAAGTGGACACCGCGTAACAAGCGTGGTTCTTACCTAGGCCTTTGGAACATGTCTCACAACGTAGGTGGTGCGGGTGCTGCAGGTGTGGCTCTGTTTGGTGCTAACTACTTGTTTGACGGTCACGTGATCGGCATGTTCGTGTTCCCTTCTATCATTGCGATCATCGTTGGTTTCATCGGTATGCGCTATGGTAACGACTCTCCGGAAGCCTACGGTCTAGGTAAAGTAGAAGAGCTATTTGATGAAGCAGTCAGCGAAGAAGACGAAGCGGCTGAAGGCAATCAAATGACTAAGAAAGAGATCTTTGTTGAATACGTTCTGAAAAACAAAGTGATCTGGCTACTGTGCTTCGCAAACATCTTCCTTTACATCGTGCGTATCGGTATCGACCAATGGTCAACGGTTTACGCATACCAAGAACTTGGTCTATCAAAAGAAGCAGCAATCTCTGGCTTCACCCTATTCGAAGTGGGTGCGTTAGTCGGCACATTGATGTGGGGTTACTTATCTGACCTTGCGAATGGTCGCCGTGCGCTAGTGGCTTGTGTTTCTTTGGGTTTGATCATCGTATCACTTGAGTTCTACCAACACGCAACCAGTGAGTTCATGTACCTAGCGTCCCTATTTGTTCTTGGCTTCCTAGTATTTGGTCCTCAACTGCTTATCGGTGTTGCGGCGGTTGGCTTTGTTCCTAAGAAAGCAATCAGTGTGGCAGACGGCGTAAAAGGCACATTCGCTTACCTAATTGGTGACAGCTTCGCGAAATTGGGTCTTGGTATGATTGCAGATGGCACACCAATCTTTGGTCTAACGGGTTGGAAAGGCACGTTCGCTGCCCTAGATACCTCAGCAATGATTTGTATTGTTTTGCTTGCTTTCGTTGCTATTGCAGAAGAGAAAAAGATTCGTCAAAACAAGAAGAAGCTTGAACTCGCAGAAAACCAAGCTTAATCAAACAGCGCGCTTTGCTAGTCAAAGCGCGCTAGATCATTAAATAAACTTGGTCAATTTAGTATCATAGTAGGTTTTTATTGAGCTCTCTATATCAAAGGTGCCAAAGGATTGTCTCCTATCTAGCGCCGATTGGTATTGAGCTCATTTTCGTTTGTGTATTGCTGAAGTTTGGTATTTAAGATGATTAACGTAGCGCTTGTTGATGACCATGTCATTGTTCGTTCTGGATTTGCTCAGTTGTTGAGCCTTGAGCCAGACATGAATGTTGTAGGTGAATTTAGCTCGGTAGCAGAAGCTCGAGTGGGATTACCTGCGTGCAAGCCAAATGTAGTTATCCTAGATATCTCGATGGCAGACGAAAGTGGGCTTACCCTACTCTCCGAAATCCCTTCAGGCATTGCTTGTGTCATGCTTAGCGTGCACGACTCTCCCGCAATGGTTGAAAAGTCACTTAAACTCGGCGCAAAAGGTTACCTAAGTAAACGTTGTAGTCCTGACGAGTTGATTCAAGCCGTACGAACCAGTGCTTTGGGCGGTTGTTATTTAACGCCTGATATTGCGTTGAAGCTCGCGACACCAAGTGACAAAGCGGCAACGCTGACTCAACTGACTCGCCGAGAAAACGAAGTGTGCCAATTATTGGCTCGTGGTTTAGATGTGAAATCAATCGCCACTGAGCTTGGCTTAAGCCATAAAACCGTTCACGTTCACCGTGCAAACGCCATGGATAAGCTTGGCGTGAAGAACAACGTTGAGCTCGCCAAACTGTTCTCGCAAGAGTCGTTTTAATGCGTAGCTACACCATCACCTCCATTTGCGGTTTATTCATGACAGGATGCTCGTGGTTCTGTCTGTGGGTGATCGCTTATTACTTTGTGAACGATGCGGAGCTCGCGATCTTGTTGTTCCCTTTTGCGTTGCGTTTGGGACTAACACTGCATACGCGTACAAAGTATTGGGCAACGATTTATCTCGCCGAATGGGGATTGACCGTTGCTCTTGCTCTACTTCTTGAACAGCCGCAATGGCTAATGGTGTTGGTTGCCAGCTTCCTGAGCTTGCCGGTTGTTTACCTTGCTAAGCGTTATTACAAAGGCGATCAGAACCAGCATTTAGCGGTTATGACGGTCGTGTTACTCGTGACGTCTTGCATTAACGTACTAGCGGTTGGTTATCACGTCCAATCTGTCTACATGGCATGGTTAGCGAGCATTGCTGGCGGTTTGTTGATTCTGCCAATGTGCTATTTGCTTTGGAACTATCTCTTCCAAAGCCCTTGGTCACCGCTGACCTCGAATTTGTTAGCCAACGAAGTTCAGTTCAAAGTTCGTCATATTCTGCTTTATAGTGTGTTGTTGATTGCCAGCATTTTGGTTCAAACCAGCCTGCCGGATGAGTTAAAACGCTTCGCGCCTTTCTGCATGGCAATCCCAATCATTGTGCTTGCGCTACGCTACGGCTGGCAAGGTGCACTGCTTGCGACCATGTTAAATAGTATCGCGCTGATTGCTGCGCGAAGCGGTGTTTCGAATCTGGAAATCACGGACCTTCTGTTGTCCCTTTCGGCACAAACCTTAACTGGCATCATGCTCGGTTTAGCGGTGCAGAAACAAAAAGATCTTAACCAAAAGCTTCGTGGCGAATTATCGAGAAACCAAACCTTGTCTCGACAGCTCATTCAAGCGGAAGAGTCGGTCCGTCGTGACGTGGCAAGAGAACTGCACGATGAAATTGGTCAGAACATCACAGCAATCCGTACCCAAGCGAGCATCATTAAGCGGGTCGATAACGCTGAAATGAACACACGCTGTGCCGATATGATCGAAAACCTATCACTCAATGTTTATGACACGACCAAACATCTGCTGAGCAAACTTCGCCCGAAAATGCTCGACGATCTGGATTTAAAAGACTCCGTTCACCAGTTAACCCGTGAAATGGAGTTCGACAATCATGGCACTCGCGTTGTGCTTGATTGGCAAGGTGACTATGAGTCTTTAGGCGACACGCTAAAAGTCACCCTATTCCGTTTATGCCAAGAAGCGTTAAACAACGCAGCTAAATACGCGAATGCGACGTCTATCGTTATCGAGCTCTCTATTGATGAGAACATTTCGTTGAACATCGCAGACAACGGCATTGGTTTCAAAACCGAAGACTGCATGAAAGGCATGGGCGTTCGCGGCATGCAAGAACGCGTGCAAGCACTTGGCGGCAAAATGTATATCTACTCTTTGAACGATCATGTGGATGGCACACAAATCGCCATCACATTACCTAAGGTGTAACGAGCATGTTTGGATTATTTCAGTCTCCGAGCTACAACCAAGCTCCCCTTAGCAAAGACCAAGTGGATGAACGCTATCGCTATTGGCGTCTGCACATCATGCTGGGTATGTATCTTGGTTATGCAGGCTTTTACTTCACTCGTAAAACGTTTAACTACGCTGCTCCCGCGATGATTGCTGATTTAGGTTTAGATAAAGCCGATATCGGTATGATTGGTACGCTTTTCTACATCACCTATGGTTTATCGAAGTTTATCTCGGGCACCATTTCTGACCGTTCTAACCCTCGCTTTTTCATGGGTGTCGGTTTAATCGCGACGGGCCTTATCAATATCGCGTTTGGCTTCTCTAGCTCTTTGGTCGCACTCGCTGCACTTTGGGTGATGAACGCTTGGTTCCAAGGCTGGGGTTGGCCTTCGTGCTCTAAGTTACTTACCACTTGGTATTCGCGCTCAGAACGTGGCTTCTTATGGGCAATTTGGAACACCGCTCATAACGTAGGTGGCGCTTTGATTCCCCTACTCGTTGGATTTCTCACATTCCATTACAGCTGGCGAGAAGGCTTTATCGTACCGGGCGTTATCGGCGTGATTCTTGGTGTCGTTGTTTGTTGGCGCTTGCGCGATAAACCGACAACTCAAGGACTGCCAACGGTTGGTCAATGGCGTGATGACAAGTTAGAACTGGCGCAAGAAAATCACGGGCAAGGTCTGAGTTATAAAGAAATCCTCAAACAATACGTGTTCAACAACAAGTACATTTGGCTGCTCGCATTTAGCTATGTACTGGTTTACATCGTGCGCACCGCCATCAATGACTGGGGGAATTTGTACCTGACAGAACAACACCACTACAGTCTAATCAATGCCAACGCAGCATTGTCGATGTTTGAAATCGGTGGCTTTGTTGGTTCTCTAGTGGCTGGTTGGGGCTCGGATAAACTGTTCGGTGGTAACCGAGGTCCAATGAACCTGTTATTTGCGGCTGGTATTTTCTTATCTGTTGCTGCGCTTTGGTTGATGCCGTTAACCAACTTTGCCTTTCAAGCTGCGGGGTTGTTCTCGATTGGTTTCTTCGTGTTTGGTCCACAAATGTTGATTGGCATGGCAGCGGCAGAATGTTCGCACAAAGATTCTGCTGGTGCAGCAACAGGCTTTGTTGGTTTGTTTGCTTACATGGGAGCCGCACTTTCTGGCTATCCATTGGCATTGATTCTTGAAGAGTACAGCTGGACTGGATTCTTTATAACCATCTCGGTATGCGCAGCCGTTATTGGTTTGTTGTTATTACCGTTCTTACAGGCTCAACCTTCGAGAAAGCCGCTCGCTCCCAAGCTTAGGTTGTAGACACATCATTGTAGAAGCGACTTCTACACCTCTTAGGGTGAGTTAACCGCTCATCCGCCCAATCTCCACTATTTTTTGCTTCCGATTCAGTTCGGAGGGTTTTCTACGGGTAAAATTAATGAATTCGAATACTATTTCATCAAAATGCTTCTTCAAAATGGACAATAAGATCCAAAACTACGACTGGGGAAGCCGCACGGCTATCCACGATTTATTTGGCTTTGCTAATGAAGCTCAACAACCTCAAGCCGAGGTTTGGATGGGTACGCATCCGAATGGTTGCTCTATCGTTAAACAAGGAAGTAATACTGCTTCGAGTACAATTGTTTCATTATCAGAATTGATCAAACAAGATCCGTCAGCGTTTCTATCCCAAAGTACGGCAGACGCCTTTGGTGACCTACCTTTCCTCTTCAAGATTCTTGCGGCGGATAAAGCACTATCTATTCAAGTGCACCCAAACAAGCAAGATGCTGAGATCGGTTATGCAAAAGAACAAGAGTTAGCTGTACCGCTGAGTGCATTCAATCGGAATTACAAAGATGCCAACCACAAGCCAGAACTGGTTTACGCCCTAACGGAATATCAAGCGATGAACGGGTTTCGTCCATTTGATGAAATCATCGCTGAGTTCCGCCTGTGTGACATTCCTGAAATCAACGGCTACCTAGAACAGTTTGAGATCAATCCCAACCAAGATGGGTTGTGTCAGTTCTTCGTAGAGATTCTTTCCATGGAAGAAGCACGCAAGGCTAACGCAGTGGATCACTTATTAAGTTACGCAGCAGCCAACCTAGTACGCCCTGTGTGCGAATTGATTTTAGACCTTGCTGCTCAGTACCCGAATGACGTGGGTTTGTTTGCCCCTTTACTGCTAAATGTTATTACGCTTAAACCCGGTGAAGCCATGTTCTTAAGCGCAAGAACACCTCATGCTTACATTAAGGGCACCGGTCTGGAAATCATGGCGAACTCAGACAACGTACTTCGCGCTGGTTTAACACCAAAACACATGGATGTGGAAGAACTGGTTAAGTGTACCGACTTTATTCCAAAACCGATGAACACGCTGCTAACCAAAGCAGAAATCAAAGACTGTGAGCATCACTTCCCTGTTCCTGTACAAGACTTCAAATTCTCTGTGTTCCAAGAGCCAAAAGATCAACAAGTTGAGATGAGCAGTGCGGAAATCTTAATGCCGATCGATGCAGACGTAACGCTTCTTGCAAAAAGCGGCGAAACGTTAGTGCTTGGTAAAGGGCAATCGGCTTTCATTCCTGCTTATGTGGGTAGCTACACAATCCGTTGTGAAGGTCGCGTTGCTCGTGCATTTAATGGCTAAGTTCATATCCTCTTAAAATAAGAATGGCGGAGACTTTTCACCTCCGCCATTCAAACCATTCATTTGTTTGCTAACTCTGTGCTTGAGCCAAACGAATACTCACCAAACTTGCCACCATGATGGCTAAGTAAAAGCTCCCGACTATCGCTTCAAAGAAAACGAAGAACTGAGCCACTGGAACCGTCGGTGAAATGTCACCATAGCCCACTGTCGTTAATGTGATAAAGCTAAAGTACAAAGCATTAAACAAGTTCGACAGCCAAGGTTTTGCTTCTAATCCAGTGAAAGAGCTTGGGAAAAACTCCAACACCAACAAGTAAATCACCGCCCACGCAAGCCCTAGTAGCAGATAGATACAAATTGAACCGATGATGTGGTTTGTCGTGACCGACTTGGTCAAAACCACCTGCTTTAGCGCCGAGTATATATGTGAAAACAAGAAAACCAGTAATGCACCTAGCGTCAAAATGGACAGATCTAAATGCTCTAAAAACGACATACCATAGGAGATGACGGCCACAATCAGTAACACACCATACCATGTACGATTGGATTTGTTCTTCTTGTTGATGCCTGCAATCGAAGCACCTAGTGTCACCACCAAAAGAGCAAGAACAAATTCCTGCCCATCTGGATAAAACTGATGCATCACAGCACAGCCGAAAAACAACGCAATGAGTGCAAAGAACAAAAAGTAAAAGTTATCTTCCCTGGTCATCGGTTTCATGATGCCACCTCTGCTTTGTCTTCCTCCTTCGCTTTTTGGTCAATACTCAGTGCTTTGTTTGCTTCAGTGTCATCTTCATCTAACCAGTTCACCATCAACTGGTAAGTCAGGCTCAGTACCACGGCACCAACAAACAGACCAACGATACCAGACATTGCCATACCACCCAGAGCACCAAGTAGTGTCACAAGCATCGGAGTGTCAGAACCACGGCTTAGAAGTACTGGTTTCAGTACCGCATCACTCGCGCTCACCAAAATACACCAAACTAAGAAGATGCCAGCAACCAGTGTTGATTCGACGCTAAACACGTAAATAATCGCAGGAATCAATGCCAGAATCGGAGGCAACTGAACAATCGCAATCAGAATCACAGCAACCATCCAAAGCGCAGCAGCAGGAACGCCAACTGCGACCATACCAACACCCGCCATGACAGATTGAATCAGTGCAACGCCAATCACACCTTGAACGACACTGCGAACGGTCGATTTTGAAAGATCAATCAACGCTTCGCCTTTCTTGTTGGTAAGGCGGTCTGCTAGCTTGGTAAAACCTTTTTGGCAAACTTCAGCATTGCTCATGAACGCACCTGCAATCATGGTCGAAATGATGAACTGGATGAAACCACCACTTACCGAGCCAACAATAGATGCTGCTTGAGAAAGGAAGCCTTTCACTTGCTCGCCATACTTAACCAAGAAGCCTTCCATGTTGGTCGATGCATAGTTAATCGCAACGAACATTTTGTCGCCCACGACAGGGATCTCTTTTAAGCTTTCTTGTGGCTTAGGTACAACTAAGGTGCCGTCTTGCAGCCCAGTGACGACCTCGGTACCACTGGTATATAGACCGGATGAGAGCGCGATAAGTGGGATTAAGAGTAACAGCACACCAATAGTGCTGAGGAGTGCGCTCGCCTTACCTTTTGAAATACCTAAGCGATTATGAAGGGACATCATGACTGGGTAGAGCGCGATGGCAATAATACCGCCCCACACGACCAACATAATGAATGGACTGAGGATAGAGAAACACCACCAGATCAGTAACGCTACGGCTCCGATCTTGATAGCGGCGTCTATCGCCTGTTTAGAGAAATCATTTGAAGCTTTCATAGCGTTACCTTTTCACTGTCTGTTAAGTGTTATGTTTGCAAAAACTTCCATTGTCGGGTTTCCAAAAAGAGTGATGCGAGGATCATGTACGTCCCGACCAACACCAATTGGAAGATTCGGATAAATGTATTGCTGTCGATATCTCCGGAGCTCATTAGCGTGCTGCCGATCAAGACAAGCAAGGTACTGAACGCCGTAGCGAATATCGGTGCCTTCTCTGGCACGGTGTAAATCTTCTTCCCTATCAATACCGCCAATAACGCAATAAAGGCGGTGTAAAAGAATATGCTTGGCACAATGGCGAGAATCGAGAAAGCCAAGATGGCAAGTATCCCGCCGATACCGTTACTGATGATTAAGAAGGCGCTTAATTTGACTGACTTCTCTGACGTAATCATCAAAGACAGCAACGCGACAAACATCATGGTGAGCAACGCTTCTGAAATCTGAAAGACAAAGAAGAAGCACACCACAGGAAACGAAATCAACATGGCTCGAAATGAAGCATGCCAACGTTGCTCCTTACCAATCGGTGGAGCCGCATAACCAGCAAACTCACTGTCTGGCTCTGGTAGATAAATATGAACCAGGGCAAAAATCGCCACCGATACCGCACCGGAAATTGCCAAGCCACTCGCGAGCACAACAGAAATTGCTGGGTTATTTATTGCCATAAACGGCAACATCAACACCGCAATCAACAAAATGGTCGCGAACAGATTCCATTTGGGGTCAGTAAACAAGTAGTAACCCCATGCCATCATCAAGCCGACGGCAATCAGTAGAACAATTGGGTACTGAGTAATGCCTCCTGAAAGAAGCAACCCCAACCCCATGGTGGCAATCAATGCCAGCAGCAACTCGTAAATCGTTTCTCTATGAAGGTTTGGCTTATCGACCAAGAACTTCGCGGTAAATACCGGCGCGACAAACGCCAGTTGCCAATTAATCCAAGCAGCGAGAAACACCGCCAGACCTACACCAATGGTGAAGCGCAGAATCCGGCGTTGAGTTGCGTTATCAATGCTCAGATTATCGGACATAAGACAGTACGCTCAGTAGACGAATCCAAAGTTTGCCGAGGGTGTTGAACACGAAGTTGTCACCGCTATAAACAATCACGTCTGCTTGACCGCCAACACGTAGCATTCCTGTTACCTCTTCACGATCAAACTCGATAGCGATTGGTAGCATTTGCGTTTGGCGTAACCAGCCTGTTTGTTGGTTGGCTTGCGCGAGCTTACCCGCTTGTTGGTTTTGTCCCCAATCGACACCCCAGTCAATGCTGCTGACTTTGCCTTTGATGACTTTGCCAGGAACAAAATCGAGGGCGATTTCCACTTCATCACCAATGCTGACGTTGCCTAAACTGTTTTCACGGAAGTACGCCTCAATCCAAATGTCTTCTGTCGACACAAACGTCATGATTGGCTGACCTGCTGAAGCGTAGAAGCCTTCGGTTAAGCTGAAGTTCGAAACACCGCCTTGAGTTGGCGCACGAATCACAGTACGTTCTAAGTTCAGTTGAGCTTGCTCAAGTGCCAGCAATGCTGCCTTAACTTGACTGTTTTCTTCACCTTCTGCGCCAAGTTGTTGTTTCGCTTTTTCAAGATCCGCTTCTGCATTTACTACGTTTGCTCTCGCCGTTGCCAATGATGCTCTCGCTTTGTCCGCGTCTGATTTCGACACAACACCTTTCTCTGCCATGGCAAGAACACGGTTGGCTTGCGCTTCGGTGTTTTGGCGTTCAACAATCGCAGAAGTTAACCTTGCTTGAGCCGAAGCGATTGATGCGGTTTGTGCACCGACATTTTGCCCTGCGATTTCAAGATTCTCTTCGGCTTGCTTTACCGCGATTTCATAGTCAGATTTATCGAGAACGGCGAGCTCATCGCCTTCTTCAACAAGTTGGTTCGGACGAACATTAATATTGAGGACATTGCCAGAAACCTGGGGCTTTATTGGCACGATATAACCTTTAACACGCGCATTGTCGGTCACTGGAATGATGCGATCTGACACAATACTGAAGCCGAGCATGACAACAATAAATAAAAGCAGATAGTTGGTGACCGTCTTTACTTTGTCTTTTTTATTCGTCTCTTTGTTTTCCGCCACTTCCGTTGGCTGTTTCTCGTTTTCGTTCTCGGACATGTTATCCCCTTGCCATTGAATAGATTGAACATTTTAAGAATATACCGTCCTGTCCAACCTGCCATTAATTGAAGAATAAATAGCGAGCTATATCAAAAACCGTGCGTTATGCGCTAAGATTGGTTGAAGGTCACTTGGGCATACATGGAGTATTCGCTTGATGCCAAATCAAACATTTCATCTACCCGTTATTCAGACTAACTATGCTCGTATTCTGGTCGAGGTCTTTGCCGACTATGGCTTGGACAAACACAAATTGCTCAGTGATGCCGGTTTGCCTGCGGACTTATTCCAGACCGAGAGTGACTACATCCCATCTGAATCGATAAAGCGTTTGATTCATTTAACTTCTTCTCAACTCGGCATTACAAAATTTACCGACTTATTAGTGTTAGTCTTCCGCCGCCGCGTCATACCTAATGTCCTGCATCAGTTTGTGTCGTTTCAAACCATCGGTGAATCAATGCAACACATTGATGAGATATTCAGTTTAGACTCCCCCGGCAGTAACGTTTGTTTCGAAACCCTTCATGGTCACGCTTGGTTCTGTCGTTTCTCTGAACAAAAAGACACACAAATTGCGGACTGGTCTGAAGCATTTGCTGTCATTTACATCACGGAACTCATCAGCATTTTGACCAAAACCACTTGGTATCCAAGCAAGGTTCGCCTACAAGGAAGCAACAGTGACATCATGAAAAGTGTTGTACCTAGCCAGTGCCAGATATTCGTAGGTCAAGAGAAGACTGGTGTTTACATTCCCGATGACATTCTTAACGTACCCATTCAAATATCAGACTCACAGTTAGGCACTGAACCAAGTCAGATTCAGTGGCATACGAGTTTTACCGATAGCGTGTTTGAACTCCTGCGCCCTTATGTGCGAGAGCGTAATTTGTCGATAGAAGAAGCGGCTCAATTGCTGAGCTATTCTGTTCGAACCTTTCAAAGAAAGTTAAAGAATGAAGGGACTTCTTTTCGACATATTAAGGAGTCATTGATGTTCTCTGTTTCTTGCGAATTGATGGAAGAAGGACACTCTCTCACTTATATATCCAATCAACTTGGCTACACCAGTATTTCGCACTTCTCGCGCGCCTTTAAAAGAGTGTCCGGGTTATCTCCTAAAGTGTATAAACAGTCTATTGCGCTGAACGCATCCAGCACTTCGTGACGTTATACTGCTCAGTCCATTTGAGGCTTGGTACTTGGTAATTGCTTGAGCTTGGCTTGCATCAGTGTTGCGAGGTCTATCTCATCACACAGCACTTCTACGTCCTGAACTCGAAAGTAAACAATCATACGTTACCCTCAATTGAAAACGTGGAGCTATTATGCCGTGGCGCAAACCAAGTTATTTACCATTTTACGCCACTCAAACACATTTCAATCCAATCATTTTGAAGTCTCAAATTAGAGTAATTCATCCACTTTGCACAATCTTTACAATAGGAAGAATTTACCGACTTGCCCGTTTCTTACCTTCCTACGTCGACGTTATGCATGCTTTATAATGCCGTATTTTCAATGCGTTATATTAATACCCCGTCGTATTCCTTATTTGTTATCTGATCGATATCAAGCAATCTTCCGCTCAAGCCGCGCATTGTTCAATTTGAAGCTGAGCAGCCTTTTGTTGCAAAACGTATACACGGGATTGTAATCACGTTTTGTATCACTACAATTCCAAACCAAATGAATAAAGAAACGTTTGTATGCCGAAATTAAATTTAGACAGCGCAAGGAAAAGCTCTGCACTTTCTGAGAATGGAACCTGCGAAAAAGTACAATCGGCATTAGAACCGAAATACCACAAGCCAGGAAAGAAACTTTGCCTCAGTGCAGGTCTGACGGAGAAGCACATTCAACGCCGTTGGAACGTGCTGGAATCGATGACAGACAAAGATCTTCTCTTAGATCCTTTCACGCAATCGCATTACCACCAATACGCCAACAACATTGAGCACTTTATTGGCACGGTAAACGTTCCTGTTGGTGTTGCAGGTCCTTTGCGTATTAACGGTCTGTACGCAAGCGACGACTATTTAGTACCACTTGCAACAACGGAGGCTGCATTGGTGGCGTCTTACAACCGCGGAGCCAACTTAATTACTGCTGCTGGTGGTGCGAGTACCCTTTTGATCAGCGAAGGTGTGAGCCGTACTCCCGTGTTTGGTTTCCAATCACTTGCAGAAGCAGCGCAGTTCGTCAGTTGGGTAGTGACTCAATACGATATTTTCCGTAAAGAAGCGGAATCAACCACTACGCACGGCAAACTCAAAGACATCAACGTTAACATTGAGGGCAATCATGTTTACCTCGTGTTTGAATACGTGACGGGCGACGCGTCTGGTCAGAACATGGTGACCATCGCCACGCACAAAGTATTCCATTACATTCTTGAACACAGTCCAGTCACTCCGCTTGATGCTTACCTAGATGGCAACTTGTCTGGTGATAAAAAAGCCAACGCACACACGTTGCGTTCAGTCCGCGGTAAAAAAGTATCCGCTGAGGTTACAATCCCTGCGGCATTGGTTGAGAAATACCTGCACACGACACCAGATGCCATGGTGAAATTTGGCAAGATGAATACGGTCGGTGGATTACTAAGCGGCACTATCGGTATTAATGCGCACTATGCCAATGCCCTCACCGCTTTGTACATCGCATGCGGACAAGACGCGGCTTGCGTTGCAGAATCAGCAGTTGGTATTACTCGAATGGATGTGGATTCTAACGGCAATCTATATGCCTCCGTAACTTTACCAAACATCATGGTTGGAACTGTTGGCGGCGGTACTGGTTTACCAACTCAGAAAGCGTGTTTGGATATACTTGGCTTGCATGGAAATGGCAAAGCGAAAGCGTTGGCAGAAGTGGCAGCTGGTCTGTGTTTAGCGGGTGAGCTTTCTATTGTTGGTGCTTTCTGTGCCGATCATTTCTCCCGCGCGCACCATAAGCTAGCAAGAAAATAGTCTCACGAAATCCAATAAAACCACTCTTTTTTAGGCTCTGTTAACCTTTCGAACTGATTTTTGCAGCGAATTGTTGGCTACTTTTACAAGGCAAAGACTTTGCTGTGTAGCTAGCCTACACGAGAAGTTGATAACGCAATACAAATGACCAACAAACGCTGCCCGAAGGGTTCGGTTAGTCGCTCCCGGCGAAAATCGTTTTATGCTTTGTTTAGGAATCTTTGCTTAGAATGACTAGGCGTTCAATCCGAACAAAATTTAACCGCGAAAGAGCAACAGATCCTCATCGTAGAGTGGTTTCTATTATTAAACCCAAGAAACTACGGTTGCAGCGCACTACTGTATAAATACACAGAACACCTAAAACCCTCATCTTTCGTGAACGGTTTAACTCGCCACGCTTGATGGTTTCATTTCTTATTCAAAATTTCTTTAAAAGCTCATAAAACCACAACTAAGTGTTATATCAACTTGCACTTTTCGGTCAAACCTGACTCAAACGTTCTCGTTCTCAAAGTATGAATTCAAAAAAGTTTCATATTTTATTTGAGATGGCTCACATCACATTGCTCGCCGATTATTCAGTCACTTATTATTTTTTCTCATTAAAAATTAACCTTCAGCAAGACTATTTTCTGCAATTAACAACTTTGATAGTGATTTTTACCGTCTATAATCCGTTCTGCAGCTGCTTGATTTAACTGAATTTATTAATTAGCTCATTAAGAGCTTCATTACTCCCGTTAAATGGATTTAAGTCGTTCCTTTGGGTAAGAGAGTTAACGATGAAACGTCAGAAGCAAAATGAAATTTCTTGTTGGGTATTGGGCTTTGTTGCCATGCTGCTGTTCTTTGTGGGACCAGTGTCGGCTGACGAAGACGACCCTGACCAAGCGACCGCACGATTTTTATATCAAACGACATTTGGTCCAACTCCTGCTTTGATAGACCAGATAAACCAAACCAGTTATGACACGTGGATTACAGAACAAATACTTCTCCCACCCACCTATCACAGTGATCTTTACTTCACTCCTTTCAGCAAAGGAGCCCAAGCAAATAGAGAAAACGCTTGGTATCAAATTGTTTTAACCTCCGAAGATCAACTGCGTCAGAGAATGGCGTTTGCATTAAGTCAGATTCTGGTGGTCTCAAAAAATGGCGGTTTCTTATCGAGCAAGCCAACCGGACTAGTCAGCTATTACGACTTACTCGTTGAGAATGCGTTTGGCAACTATAAGGATTTGTTGCTCAAAGCGGCTAAACACCCTGCAATGGGAAATTACCTATCTATGATGGGGAGTACGAAAGAAAACCCAACAACCGGCGCACTACCTGACGAAAATTTTGCTCGCGAACTGATGCAGCTCTTCACTATTGGGTTATATCAACTCAACCTCGATGGCAGTGTTAAGTTTAATCATGACACCGGGCAACCCCTTGCTACCTATTCACAAAACGATATTCAAGAACTCGCTCGAGCTCTAACTGGCTGGAATAAGTCGGATGTCGACTTTGTGTTACCAATGCGAGTGGTAAACAGCCTTCATGATACCAACGAGAAAGTCGTGCTTGGGTCCACTATCCCTGCTGGTTTAAATGCAGAAGAAGAGCTCGAACTTGTCATTGATATCTTAATGGCTCATGGCAACATCGCCCCTTTTGTTTCTAAATTGCTCATTCAGCGATTTGTCACCTCAAACCCAACGCCAGAGTACATTGCTCGCGTTGCTAGTACGTTCAATAACAATGGCAAGGGCGTGAAAGGCGATTTGCGCGCGGTAATTAAAGCAATTCTTCTCGACGACGAAGCTCGAGGATTGACATCGAACCAACCAATTAAAGTTAAAGAGCCAATCTTGGTCATCACTAATTTCCATCGCGCTGCTGGTTTTACTCTGACAGCGGCACGTTACGACAACGCAGTATCCTTGATGAATATCGCGAATCAAGGACCATTGCGCTCTCCATCCGTGTTCAACTTCTACTCTCCTGATTATCAGCCGTCAAAAGACTTTGTCTTTAATGGTTTAGTTGCACCGGAATATGAACTGTTTGATTGGTCGGTATACACCGAACTGGTGAACTTCATGCTTTATAGCGTGCGCAAAGGTTCCGAATCGACTTACACGCTCAATATGGATGAACTTTATCAACTCCTCGATGACCATAACGCTTTGGTTGATCGTGTCGACATGCGTTTCTTTGCTGGAACCGCTTCACCAGAGCTAAAACAACTCATGATCGAGGTGCTCGATAATTACCAAACCAGTTACGTACCGAAAACCAAACTTGCTTTAGTGATTTTCACAGCAATTTCGGGCAGCGAATTCTACATTCAAGATTAGGAGCGGATTATGAAACTCTCACGACGCAACTTTATGAAAGGTACCGCTTCTTTGGGTGCTTTTGCTTCTGTCGGCTTATCAGGCTACGCACTAGCGACACCGAGCAATGACTTCCGTGCTTTGATCTGTGTTTATATGGATGGCGGTAACGATGCAATCAATACCTTCTTGCCACTCTCCGACTTTCATTATGATCAATATGCCAGCGTGCGCGGTAAGTTATCGGTCGCAAAAAATACCGTCATTCCGATTGGCTTAAACGCCAGAGATAATCGAGGAAATGAGGTGCCTTTGGGTATGCACCCTAAATTGGAACGATTAACGGAGGTCTTTGAAAATGGCGATGCGACGGTCGTCCTGAACAGTGGCGTACTTGAACAGCCAATGTCAAAGCAGATGATCGAGTCTGGCGAAGTGCCCTTACCGGATCAACTCTTTTCTCACAACTCGCAGACCAAAACTCTGATGCGTGGCGGTATGGATACGTTTTCAAACCTTGGTTGGGCAGGACGTATGCTCGACATAATGGGCCGAACGTCTGAGATTACTCCACTCTACAGTGTTCATGGTGACTCCTTATGGCTGCGCTCACTTGAACATAGGCAAACAGTTTTGAAAAAGGACCGCGCCGTCCAGTTGAGTGCGATTGGAAACCCGCTTTACAAAGAAGTGTACGACCAGTTGTTAGCCACTTCTCCCGATAATCCATTCAGCGGGCATTTTAATCTCATGGTGGATGAATCAATGACTATGAGTGGTGTGTTAGCTGAGCAACTGCATAACGTCGACAATGCGCCACTTTTTACCTCTACAACGCTAGGGAAACAGATGCAGACGGTTTACAAGCTTATCGCAAGCCAGAGCCAATTAAACCAACAACGACAAGTGTTCTTTGTTAAACATACTGGTTACGATGTTCATGATTCACAGCTTTCAAAACATCCTGCATTGCTAGAAGACTTGGCGACTAACCTGTTCGCTATGTATCGCGCTATTGATGCACTTGGAATGCGTGACAATGTCACTACATTTACCATGTCTGACTTTGGGCGACGCATGACAAATAATGGCAATGGTACCGATCATGGCTGGGGTGGACATCAATTTGTGATGGGAGGCGCGGTAAATGGTTCTCAACCAATTGGAACTTGGCCCGAATTGATACTAGATGGTGAAGATGATTACTCTAAAGGACGTTTGATTCCAAGAATCGGCACTGATCAAGTAGGTGCAACCTTAGCTCAATGGATGGGCATTACTGATGGGACAGCAATGGATTACGTGTTCCCAAATATACGCAACTTCCCTTCCTCTAACCTTGGCTTTATGTCATAACTGCTGCAATCCAGTACGCAAAAAAGGGAGCATTATGCTCCCTTTCATTTATTGAGTTTGATATCTCATTTAAGCGTCTTCGCTGCGTGGTCGTTCATTACATAGCTTGATTGCACGCTCTAGAAGTTCTAATGCGGTCTTATCGCTTTCTGGTAATGCCGCTTCACTTTCGCCAATTGGCGTTACGCGGTCACCCCATTTCAACACAGCAGCGCCCCATGTCAAACCAGCGCCAAATGCAGCCAATAACATGTTATCACCTGGCTTCACGCGACCTTGCTCAAGAGCTTCACACAATGCGATTGGCACTGTTGCTGCTGATGTGTTGCCGTAGTTTTGAATATTCACGAACGCTTTTTCTTGTGGGATACCAGAAAGGTCACACAGCGTTTGGATGATACGGATGTTCGCTTGGTGCGGGATTACCACGTCGATTTGATCTGTAGTTAACTCTGAAGCTTTCAGAACCGTTTTCGCAGCCAGCCCCATGCCTTTAACTGCGCGTTTAAAGATCTCTTGACCAACAAAGTTGAAATCCCAATAACCGTTGTCTTCAGCGAAGCGGTCCATGCATGTACCAAACTTAGGAACAGAGAGAATGTCTCGCCCTTTTGCATCACAACCAATTTGTGATTGCAGAAGACCCGTTTCTTGCTCTGTACGTGTCAGAACGACTGCACCAGCGCCATCACCGAACAATACTGCCGTATCACGCATTGCCCAGTCGATGTAGAAAGAAAGACGTTCCGCACCAATGATGATCGCATTACGGTAGTTGCCCGACTGGATCAAACGCGTACCAGTTTCAAGACCGTAGACAAAACCCGTACACGCCGCGTTTAAATCGAACGCGGCAGCAGAGCGAATACCAAGGTTTTGTTGCACCTTAGAGGCAATGTTTGGAATAAGAGAATCAGGAGAGCATGTCGCAACAATGATAAGGTCGATGTCACTCGCTTCCACGCCAGCACGAGCCATCGCATGTTGCGCAGCTACCGTTGCCATGTCCGACGTATTTACGTGGCTAATGCGACGGTTTTCAATACCAGTACGGGTGCGAATCCATTCATCTGAAGTTTCAAGGAAAGTGCTAAGGTCGTCGTTAGAGAGCGAAGCTGGTGGAAGGCATTTTCCCCAGCCAGTAATTTCAGCGTAGTAATTTGTCATCGCAGACCTATTTATTGTTGTATTTTAATGAAATTTCTTAGAACCTGTTCGGGTCCAAATACAAACCTGTCATATCGTATTTCGGCAGGCTAAAAAATAAGTATACAAATTATGAAGCAGACTGGTAAGTCATGTTTTCATCAAGTTGTCATAAAGGAAGAAGTCATGTCATCGTTTAAAACTCGTTGCCCGTCTTGTGGCGGTTTAAATCGTGTCCCTAATGAGCGAGTTGCAGAAGCTGCAAGTTGCGGTAAATGTAAGAACGCTTTATTTGATGGTGCGCCTGTAGAAGGCACCATCGATAACTTCTCAGCACTACTAGAGAGTGACACTCCAGTTGTGGTTGATTTCTGGGCGCCATGGTGCAATCCATGCGTTGGTTTTGCTCCTGTTTTCTCGGATGTCGCACAAGAACAGACCGGAAACGCTCGTTTTGTCAAGATTGATACTGAAGCTCAACAACAATTGGCGGCTCAATTCGGTATTCGTAGTATCCCTACCATCATGGTTTTTAAGAATGGACAACGCGTTGACATGATCAACGGAGCATTACCAAAAACTCAATTCGATCATTGGCTAAATCAAGCACTTAACAAATAAACCCCGTCGCCAGCCTCGCTCTCGGGCTGGCGTTTTTATGCAGCATTTCCTCATAGAATTTCGATAAATAACTTTTGTCGAAACGACTCAAATATATCGTTTTACTTGCCTATTAATTAGCCTCATATTCGCGCCGAATAACCCCTGATTTTTACTTAACTTATAGGCGCAAAACATTGGAAAACACAGCCATTCCTGCAGCATCACCACGAGTCACAGTTCCTGTCGTAGCACTGTCTCTTTATGCAGTGGCATCAGGCTATTTGATGAGCTTGATCCCTCTTATGCTTGGTGAATACAACATCTCTGCTGATTATGCGAGTTGGTTGGCGAGTGTGTTCTATGGCGGTCTATTGTTTGGTGCCATGTTCTTTGAGCGAATCGTTCGCAGCGTTGGACACCGTAAAGCGTTTGTCGGTAGCTTGGCAGCCTTTTCTCTGACGATCATCGTTTTGCCGATTATTCCTAATGGTATGGTATGGCTATTTGCACGCTTTATTGCGGGCATCGCAGTAGCGGGCGTATTCGTCATCGTAGAATCATGGCTAATGTCTGGCGATGAATCCTCACGCGCTAAACGTTTGAGTCTATACATGCTTTCTTTGTACGGCGGTTCTGCGCTTGGTCAATTTGGCATTGGCATTCTTGGCGTAAGTGGTGGCGTCCCTTTTGTTGCCATCACGACACTGATCTTGATGGCGATGCTAGTGCTACTATTTATCGACTGTGAGCAACCAAACAGCCATGAGTCTACTGCACTGTCGTTCAAACAGATTTCTAAACTAAGCCACGCTGCAATCATTGGTTGCGTTGTTTCTGGTCTTACTCTGGGAGCAATTTACGGTCTGATGCCAGTAGAGCTCGCAAACCGTAAAATCAGCCACCAAGACATTGGTACTTTGATGGCGTTAGTGATTCTGGGCGGTATGTTGGTTCAACCTATGGTGACAACCTTAAACAAGTACATGGCACGTACTGTACTAATGGCGTTCTTCTGCATCCTTGGCATTTTCTCTATCGGACTGACTTTCATTTCTTCGTCAGCGGTGGTGTTGGCAGTGGCGTTGTTCCTATTAGGCATGGCGACATTCGCTCTATACCCAATAGCGATTAACCTAGGTTGTGAAGGCTTAGACGAGCGTTTCATCGTGTCTGCAACGCAAGTCATGTTGTTTAGCTACAGCGTGGGGTCAGTAGCAGGTCCAGTGGTTGCTGATAAATTTATGGGTCAAATGCACGGTTTGTTGGGCTACTTATTTGCAGCATTACTTGCAACTTGCATTTACATGCTAATCGCAGCAACTAAATCCAAGCACCAAATGGCGGCAGGTTTGTAATTTTTAACCTGTCCCAACCAGACAAAAGAAACGAGGGTTCATGCCCTCGTTTTTTTGTTTCTGAAATACTCTACTCTTTAAATCATTGGGGAATTAAACCGGCTCATTAGTTTTGATTCTCCAATAATTTCTTGCGATAACGTGTTGGCGAACTGCCGTAGAACTTTTTAAATCGGTGCGTGAAGTTGTAAGGATCACGATAACCCAATCGGTTTGCTATCATGACAACCGACCAAGCTGGATACTGTAATAAGTCCGCCGCTTTGTGCATGCGAAGCTCAATTAACTTGCTCCTCGGACTCATGTTGAATAATTGTTTGGACAGTCGGTTAAACTGCTCTTCACTTATAAAACATCGCTTTGCCATCTCGGCGACCGTCCAAGGTAGGTGCAGTTGCCCTTCCACTTCATTAAATAATGTTTGAACGCGAGAAAGCGAGCTACTGATAGGCGTTTCGACGCTTTTGACTAAACGTTGTACTTCGCTGATCAATAACTGACGAAAACCAGTACGACCGCCTATCTCATTGTAGAGCAAGGTCATTAACGCCCAAATTTGCTCTGAACCTTGGAAAGGCATGACCGTCTGACCAAGATCCGACAGATGCCGCCAAGAACCTGCATTCTGAGGTAGTAGCCAAACCATTTTCCAATGATCTTTGTCAGGATTCATTTCAAACCGAAAGCACGTATCGACAGGCAAAATGGTCAGCGTATAAGGTTCTATCTCTTTGACAGAATCGGGGGTTATCAGAACGCCACCACCTTCAACCGTAAACAACAAAGTATGCACACCAACTTTGTTTCTTTCGACATGATAACCATCACGTAACTCAGCCAAGCCTGCCATAAAAATGTCTGCACGATGCCACTCAGGAATCTCTGTCAAAGTAAGAAAGCGTTCCTTACATGCAGGAGCCAAGTACACGTCATCTTGCCATTCCGTTTTGGTTGCAAATTGCCCAATGACGGATTTGCACAGCTTTTGTGGTTTTTCACACATGTATTTCCTTTCCTATACGCTTTATATTCCTCTCAAAATTTGAGGAGTGACTATGGCAAACAACATTGGTATCAAAAATAGTGCTAACCCTTTATATAACGGACTACTTAAGCAGATTGTCCGTTTGGGTTTTCCTGTCGCTATCCAGAGTGCTTTGGTAGCAATACTTGCCTTAGCCGATGTTCTCATGGTTAGCGATTTTGGTAAAGAAGCAACCGCGGCTGTGGGAATTGCATCAAAATGGCATTTTGTCGCCATTATGATCATGGCAGGTTTAGCATCTGCAAATGGCACACTTGTTGCGCAATATTGGGGACGAGACGATGCCGTAAGTGCAAAAACCGTCACCGGTATTGCGATTCGTTTTGGTCTAAAGGTGCTTATTCCTGTCACTCTAATTATCACAGTTGGCAGCGAAGTGATCATGCGCCTGCAAACCAGCGATATTCAAGTAATTGACCTTGGTTCTACCTACCTTTGGTATGCGTTCCCTGTGTTGCTACTGACTCACATCATTATTGTATTAGAAGCCAGCATGCGCTCTTCTGGTGACACCGTCACTCCGCTATTAATGGGAGCAATGACTATTGTGCTCAATATCGCTCTGAACTTTTGGCTCATTAAAGGCGGGCTAGGTATACCTGCAATGGGTGTTGCAGGTGCGGCATTAGCGACGACGATTTCTCGCTTATTCCAAGTACTAGCCATGATTGGCTATATGCGTTGGCGTAAACATTGGTTATTGGAAGTAAAAGAAGGGGCTGAACGCCCCTCTTTGTGGCTCTCTTATCGCCGTTTGGCATTACCAATGACCTTAGGCGCGCTACTTTGGGCCATTGGTACGATGGTGTATCAAATGATTTTTGGTCACATGGGCACGACAGAACTCGCGGTGTTTAGCATGTTAGGTCCATTTGAATCTCTGTGTTACTCCATCTTTTTTGGAATCTCTGTTGCGTGTTCAGTGATGATTGGGCAGTCGTTAGGGCGTGATGAGTTTGAACAAGCTCAGCACATGGCAAGCTTCTTCATTAAAGCGGTGTTTGTGTTTGGTATTTCGATTGGCGCATTACTGCTACTAAATCGAGAGTTAATCATTGCAGCATTGAACCTAGATAACTCAGAACTTTACCCACTCGCGGCACCCGCAGTCGTGATTTTATGTAGCGCGATTTGGCTCCGCATGCTCAACATGATCATCATAAACGGCATTATTCGAGCGGGTGGCGATAACGTCTTTTGTTTACGCATGGACTTTATCGCGATGTGGATGACTGGATTGCCTTTGTGCGCCGTCGCCGCGTTCGTCTTAGACTGGGAGTTTAAATACGTTTACGCACTAATGATCGCAGAAGAAGTAGTGAAATTGGCACTGTGTTATCGTCGATACACGCAAAAGTATTGGATCAAGAATCTCACCGTTGTTACGACTTCTTAGTACGTTTTTAACTAGGCTTCTTGGCTTCGCGTTCTGCACTCATTCGTTTGTGGCGATTCGACACATTGGCAGCTGGTTTATTTGGAACCTCACGCTTCTCATGCACCAAGTGCCGAATCGCTAAGATCGGATGCTTGAGTAACATTCTCGGTCCTGAATAACGCATCACTAAACGCATTTGCTCTTTAGGCTCGGGTTTGTAGCAATGTATTGGGCATTTATTGCAAGTCGGCTTGTCTTCTCCGTAAGGACAACGATCAAGCCGAACTTCCGCATATTCTAACAATTCGCGACATTCCGCGCATAGCTCACCTTTTGTGCCATGGTGGTCTTTACAGTAAACCTCGACCATCGCCTTGACGGTTTTAAATTCAGTGGCGAGTTTACCTAACAAAATGTCGCTCATTTTTTTCCTCTAACTAAAACAGATTCATACCCAAGTGACTTCAAGATGCAGGATTCAGAGCCCTATCATTGATTCGAGAGCAAAGAAAACTAAACCGTGTAATAGCAAGCTCTTTCCAAGTTGTTTGACGTAGCCATTTGTTTGACTAAAAAACTAAGTCATTCACGCTGAACCTAGTATCTCAGGTTACTTAGTATAACCCAGAGACCTTAACAATAAGGCTTTAAGTTACTTATCTGGTTACAACTCCATCGTATAGAGCTGTAAAGTTCGACCATTATCGTAAGTCTGCTCAACGCGTTCAAACTGAAAACCCAATTTTTCTAGCAAACTTATACTGCGAATATTGTCATTATTGGTGATAGCGACCAAGTTTTCTACATTCATTTGCTCACGAGCAAAATCCACGACGACACTTGCGGCTTCTTTCGCGTAACCTTTGCCATAAGCGCTAGGCAGATAACCGTAACCAATATCAAACGCTGTTAATGTATCGCGTTTAACCAAACCACAAATGCCAACTGGCTGTTTATCATGGTTGGTTTCAACCACCAGCAAACTGACACCCTTAAGTTCCTGCATTCTTAACATGTTATCTTGGATGTAACGCTTGGCTTCTTCTAGGGTTCGAATTTGTTTGTCACCGACGAAACGATAAAAGTCTGGCTGGTTGTAGAGTTCTAAAATAAACGGCGCATCTTCTACACTGACAAGACGCAGTGTGAGGCGCTTGGTAGTAAGTGTTTTCATAGGGAATCCATTAGGGTTGTAACTTGGCGGAAAAATCACTATCCTGCCCCGCTAAATTAAAGGACCAACACCATGAACCGCAAGAAGAAAATTAATTCGATTTTAAAAGCGAAGCAGAAAAAACAAAATGCAAAGCTTCATAAGAGCAATAAGCCTCGCTACATCTCAAAAGCAGAACGCGCGAAGATGGAAGCGGAACAGCAAGCTAATGAGCAAACTTCACAAGCCACTGAAGAAACTCAAGCAACAGACGAAGCATAAAAGAAAAGCCGCATAACGCGGCTTTTTTTATCCAAATTTAACGTGCTTATTTGTATCTCAGATACGGACTTTTAGTACTCAAGGCTGTAGTTAAGCGTGAACGTACGACCTCTTCCCTTATAGTCATAAGCAGCAGACTCATAGTGAGTTGCGTATAGAATTTGCGCACGTTGTCCCCACACCGTGGTGTAATCCTCGTTAAACAGGTTTTGGATTCCGAATCCTAATTGACCAACAGGCAGTATCACGCTGCCTAGCAAATCAAATGTTGTGTATCCATCTAACTTGTTGTTCGCATCATCTTCGTAATCGAACATAGTTTGGCTTTGTAGACGCACAGAGTAATCGTTTTGGTACCATGCTGCCCAAGCGTTCGCTTTAGATGTACTTGCCTTACCAGCACTCAAACCTTCCCATTTACCATTGGTCTTCAGTTCAGATACGACATAATGACCGGAAGCACCAACAAGAATATCGCTGGTTACCCAGTAGTTGATGTTTGCTTCCGCACCATACACACGTTGCTCGTCATCCACACTGGTAATCAGCAAAGTTTTACGGTCGTATTTGATTGAGTTATCTGACAACGAGTAATAACCCGCTGCTTGAAGAGACAACGCTTCCTTATCTAAACGGTAACCAATTTCGTAACTGTCCGTTTTAATGCCTGACAATTTAGAATCAGATACATTGATGCTGTCTTTTAGTGCGTAATGACCATTTGCATCTACTGCATCGTAACTGCCCTGACCATAGTATTTCGCTGGGTCCGCCAATTGGAAACCTTGGGAGAAGTTTGCCCAAACTTGCGACTCATCATTCAACCGATAGATAGTGCCAAGGTTGAATAGGTTAACTGAGTAATCTGTACTGCCACCTGGTACTGAATCAGCCGACGTTCCCGCTCCTGCAGCAATCTTCTTCTGCACACTATAAGCGACAAAGTCATCAACTTTGTTATCTATGTATTGATGGCGATAACCTGCTTGTACAGACCAATCCGAAGTAATTTGGTAGTCCCCTTGAATAAACAATGCGTAAGAAGACACGTCTACACCAGGGTAACGACCAACTTGTGCATACGTCTTGTTTATCAAGTTTCCAGAATTATTAGCAATCGTCGAATCGAAGAGTGCTTGGTTACTGTCGAAACGATCAAGATAAGCATCAATACCATAGATAAGATTAAAATCGTTCCAATTCTTCGCTAACGCCAGACGCCCTGCAAAAACCTCTGTTTCTTGCTGAGAAGCACTTTGGAAATATGGTGTGAAAGTTTGGTCTTCACTTCGATAGGACAACTCACCAATCAATTGATGACCTAATACAGACTCATGACTGTAACTTGCGCTAAGAAGAACACGTTCTGTACCGTGTTGGCGGTCAGATTCAAATCCTTTACGTACATCGACGAAATCGCGCCCCACAATGTACAGACCATAAGGTGAGTCTTGTTGGCTATCATAGTATTGCGCAACTAGGCTAAGTTGGCTTTCATCTGACGTTTGAATCTCCGCAGAGCCCATCACATCAAGCGTTGAATTGTACTGCAGTGAACCTTGTGAGATGTCCGGCGTGACAATGTCACCATTACCATCATAGAAACCCTGAGTTTCGCCGTACACCACCGAACCACGCGCACTTACTTTGTCGTTTCCGCCAGAGACAGATTGGGCAACCTTATAATCAAAATCGTCACCACCATTAAAACCAGTCGTACCGCTCACGTAAGATTCAAATGCAAGTTCATCTGACGTCGCTTTCTTTGTGACAATATTTATCACACCACCCGTTGCGCCGGCACCGTATATCGATGTCGCACCGGATAACACCTCAATACGTTCAATATTGAATGGGTCAATCGCGTCGAGTTGACGACTGATTGGGCGTGAGGATTGTAATGACACCCCATCGATCATAACCAACATTGCACGCCCACGGAGGTTCTGCGCGTAGTTAGTTCGACCACCCGTACCAACGTCTAATGACGGAATCGTTGCCGATAAGATGTCACCTAGGTTTTTTCCTGCTCGGTATTGTTGAGCGATCTGCTCTTGATCAACGAACCAAACCGTACCCGGAATGTCTGAAATGGACTTAGGCATAACACTGCCAACCACTACTACTTGTTCATCCGCATTACTTTGTTCGCTTATGTTAGATTCTTCTGCAAGCGCTTGAATTGCATAGCCACTGCTCATCGCAAGCATGATGAGATTTAAAGAAAACTTCCTTTTTATCATTGTCTTTATCTTTTTATAAATTACAGAGTCGACAATAATACTCATTCTCAATCATAGATCGAGCACTGTTACATATGTTATACGTTTGTTACCTTGCGACACTTCGAGATTTGACGAGTTGCTTATTTTCCTCTGTTCGAGGGCAATCTTCGCACAGTTTTCGCCCTTCACATTTGTAGACTAAACAGCAGCTTTTTCGGACTAATTTCAAAGGACGCTCGTCTGAAAAAGCGTACAGGGATGATGTATTTTCAGAACTTAACCCAAGTGCTTCCAACCACAACTTGGCATGCTGGTGAATGAGCTCGTCACTAAATTGAGGAAAATGTTGCTGGAGTCGAATCAAGCATGCCATCACACCATCAGACATCAATTGATGAGTAAAGCCCGGGCGTATGCGAGTCCAATCACTCATTTGAATCTGATAGAAGTCATAAAGTGCACGTATTTGCTTACCAGCTTCGACAATCAGTTCTTCAATTTCACCATGAATATGCTGTTCATCAGCAAAGCGGTAACCCGTGACAAACCCCCGCTGCACGTATTGCCCCATCCCCCGTAGATTTGGCAAAGTGTGAAATCCATAGATCGAAATGAATGCCACATACATAGGCTGCCAACAAAGCAGGTCCCATGTTCGAGTTAGCCAATAGGCTTTACCCGCTTCAGGATGCGCTTGAGAAAGCGATTGATAGAGTGATTGTACAATTGGATTGATGTCGTTATCGATATGGATTGCACTAGCACCAATCTCACCAATACTGCCATGTAAGAATGGCGTGACTTCCTTTGAGTAATGGAAGAGTTGCGGAAAAAAATGCTCAGACATTGTTGTGTTTACGTACGTTTTTGTTTGAACGCAGTTATACGCAAGCCAAGCACTCAATGCAAATAATTATCAGTAATGTTTACGCCATATCACTTTGACGTGCTACAGAGCATTAAAATCAATAAAAAGCCGCAAATAAACGGCAGCAAAACAAACCTTAAACCTCGAAGATGCACCAAAATGGTTCGGTTTAACGTCAGAACTAGTGGATAAAAACATTCCAACAACACCAGCTCAAAGGCAGCGTAACACTTTGGCTCCGTAGCGTGAGTTATTCCCAATTATTAGACATTACTATTTCCTATGAAATGGAATGTGAACAAGGCTAAGTATTTTTTTCTTGAATATAGAAACAATAAAAGTCCCTGTTTCTAATAAGGAAATTAAACATGTTGTATCTTGAGTTTCTATTTTTGCTCGTGATGCTGTATATCGGTTCACGGTATGGCGGCATTGGTCTTGGTGTTGTTTCAGGTATTGGTTTGGTCATTGAGGTTTTTATCTTCAAGATGCCACCAACCTCCCCACCCGTCACTGTAATGCTGATCATCCTTGCGGTGGTTACTTGTGCTTCCATTCTTGAAGCTGCTGGCGGTTTGAAATACATGTTGCAGGTAGCCGAGCGCGTACTGCGTAAGAACCCTAAGCGCGTTACCCTCATTGCACCGTTCGTCACTTACTTTATGACCTTTCTACTTGGTACTGGTCACGCGGTATACTCCATCATGCCAATCATTGGCGACGTTGCGTTGAAAAATGGCATTCGCCCTGAGCGTCCGATGGCTGCGGCATCCGTTGCTTCTCAAATCGCAATCACGGCATCACCAATTTCAGCCGCTGTGGTTTACTACCTAGCACAGCTGTCTGACATTCAACACGAAATCACCTTGCTATCGATTCTTCTCGTAACAGTACCAGCAACCTTGTTTGGTACGCTGTTGATGTCGCTATACAGCTTGAAACGCGGTAAAGAGCTTGAAGATGACGAAGAGTACCAAGAGCGTCTAAAAGATCCGGTTTGGCGTGAGAAAATCTTAAACACAACGGCAACTTCTTTGGACGAAGTGCTTCCTGCGAGCGCACGCAACTCTGTTTTGCTGTTCATTCTGTCGATTCTTGTGATCGTCGTTATTGCGATGTGGCCGGAAGTACGAACCATCGTCGATGGCGCGAAGCCAATCAGCATGGCGGTGGTTATTCAGATGATGATGCTCTGCTTCGGCGGTATCATTTTGCTTGCGACCAAAACCGACCCACGTGACGTGCCAAACGGCGTAGTTTTTAAATCCGGCATGGTGGCAGCAATTGCTATCTTCGGTATTGCATGGATGTCAGATACCTACTTCCAATACGCGATGCCTCAATTCAAGTCCGGCATTGTTGAAATGGTAACCAACTATCCTTGGACGTTCGCACTCGCGCTATTCATCGTATCAGTAGTAGTGAACTCTCAAGCAGCAACAGCGCGTATGATGTTACCTGTTGGTCTCGGACTAGGCTTGGACCCTGCACTGCTTATCGGCTTAATGCCAGCGGTTTACGGCTACTTCTTTATCCCTAACTACCCTTCTGATATCGCAACAGTAAACTTCGATACTTCAGGTACGACTAAGATTGGCAAGTGGTACTTCAACCACTCATTCATGTCTGTGGGTTTAATTGGTGTGATTGGTGCTTGTTGCTTGGGTTACGTGCTAGGACAAATGATCATTCCTTCGTAACTAACCAACTTATAGTTTGGGGCGAGTCATTGTACGTTAACGTACAGCCTGAAGTGACTCGCCCTTTCTTTATTCTCAAAGCTATACAGCGAGAAGAAGTTAAAGAAGAAAGTCGTCATCCACAGCAACAAAATGGTCCGCGCAATCAATCAAGGTTTGGGAAGTTAACTTTGGTACGCCATACACTGTAACTTTCTTGTTAAAGCGTTGCTGAATGCGTTCCACCAACAAACTAAAATCGCCATCGCCAGATACCAGAACCACTTCATCCACTTCCGGCGCAATCTCAATCGCATCTAGTGTAATACCTACATCCCAGTCGCCTTTCGAGCTCCCGTCACGACGTTGAATATAAGGTTTAAGCATCACCTCAAACCCAACACCACGCAAAATATGGTGGAACTGACGCTGTTTTGGGTCATTGCTCGCAATGGCATAGGCACGCGCACTCACCACTTCTTTTCCTTGTGTCGCGACATACCAAAACTGGTTGTAATCAAAATTGCTGCGGTACGCTTCACGACAGGTGTAATACACGTTCTGTACGTCGACTAAGATTGCGATCTTTTGTTTGCTTTCAGAGTTCATCTATTTAATACGCTTTATTTGTTTGCCGCATACCCTATGCCACTTTGGACCAAAGCACAATGAGCTAATTCCACTAAACTTACCGTATAACGTGATAAACGAAGTCTCGCGTTTCAAGGAGGGAGCCATGAACAAGTCGACGTTAGCCCTTTTGCTTGCATGCCTCATATCAGGCAATGCGTTTGGTTATCCAGCACACTCACAGTACTGGCCACATCGCAGTGTTCTTTACTTTGCCCCTGCGAATGACGACCACGTAAAACAGTTTTTGCTCGAAGCTTTGATGAATGAATGTGAATTGGAAGACCGCGATGTGATCACTTTAGTGATTGCAGAGGACGGTTTTACTGAACCTTCATGGTTAAAAGAAGAGTTCGATTTGAAAATGCTGGCCGCTCTCTACGAAGTCAAAGCAGGTCAACACACTGCGATTCTTTTGGGTAAAGACGGAGAAGAGAAACATCGCTGGGGTGCGAAGACTGATTGGCAGTTCATCAACGATTTGATCGATGAAATGCCAATGCGAAAAAGAGAGATGCAACAGAAACGCAGTCCTTGCGCGATCTAATACTTAAGACTAAGTCTTCAGTTACTTTCCGAACCAGTCCAATTTGCTGTGCAATTGCGTCACGCTGCCAACCACAATCAACGCAGGGCTTACTGCTTGTTCTGCCATATTAGATAGCTCGTTCAGCTTACCTTGGAATACACGCTGCTCTGTACGTGTGCCGTTTTCAATGATAGCGCATGACATCTCTGGGTCTAATCCATGTGTGATAAGCTTATCCATGATATGACCGCTTTGTTTCAACCCCATATAGAACACAAGCGTGTTGTTTGACTGCGCTAGCGAGTGCCATTCAATCTCACGGCCATCTTTTTGTACGTGACCAGTAATGAACTGAACGCTTTGCGCGTGGTCACGATGCGTTAATGGAATACCTGCGTAAGCCGTTGCACCCGCAGCAGCTGTGATACCCGGAACCACTTCGTATTTGATGCCGAATTCTGCTAGCTCTTCTAGCTCTTCACCGCCACGACCAAAGATAAATGAATCGCCGCCTTTTAGACGTACAACGCGTTTACCTTCTTGCGCTTTTTGCACCAAGATTTGGTTGATTTGATCTTGAGGCACGCAGTGAAAGTCCAACTTTTTACCTACGTAGATCATCTCTGCTGATGCGTGAGCCAATTCTAGAATGTCTTTCGACACCAATCGGTCATACACCACAACTTCGGCTGCTTGAATGGCTTTTAAGCCCTTTACTGTCAGTAAATCTGGATCACCCGGACCTGCACCAACAAGAGAAACAAAGCCGCTGTTTAAAGATGAGTTAACAGTTGTCATATCAACGCCTATTGAAAAATTTAGATATAAAGAGAGACTCTGACAAAGAAACGCTTTTTATAGCCAAATAGCTTATTAGTATATGGGAACGAGGTTCCCTGCTCTGGAGTTCCTTCATCTAAGGAATGACAGGCTTTTCGCTTTGCTTGTTATCGCATTAGATGAGCAGTACTTGTTGAATTGCTCCTATTTGAGTCATTCCCGAAAGCGACGAAAGAGCGTAGTCGGGAATCTCTCAGTTCAAGCCCAAAGAGAGTCCCGACTTGTTCATTACCTAATATTGGCAATAAACCTCAATTACTTAGCCATTGCAGGCTGTGCTTTTACTTCTTCTTCAACATTGATAGAAGGCGCAGTTTTAGCGTGAGTTAGGTACAGTGGAATACAAGTCATCACTAGACCACCAACGATGTTACCTAGGATGGTTGGGATAAGGTTGAAGTTCAACCAAGTCGCAATACCGAAATCAGCACCTAGAATCATACCTAGTGGGAATAGGAACATGTTTACCACTGTGTGCTCAAATACTAGTGCGAAGAAGATGAAGATTGGGAACCACATCATTGCTACACGACCAGACACTGAACGTGCAGTCATGTTGCCGATAACGCCAAGACACACCATTAGGTTACAGAAGATGCCGCGAACGAAACACGTGATCCATCCGTCCATACCCATGTTTTCGAAACCAAGACTACGTGCTGTAGAAACAGCGACGAATTTCTTCGCTACTGCGTTCAATTCTAGAGAGAAGTTACCTGTTAGAGAGATAGCCACTAGGTAAGCAACGATTAGAGAACCGATTAGGTTACCCAAACCAACCAAACCCCAACAACGGAAGATACGACCCCAAGTGATACCAGGACGGTTTGCAAATTTAGCTAGAGGAGCCAGACCAAAAACACCTGTTACTAGGTCGTAACCCATCACACTTAGAATCACGAAACCAACTGGAAAGACAAGCGCACCCACAACGCCCACGCCCGTTTGTACGATAGTCGTAATAGCCACAACCACCGCCAGCGACAGGATGATACCCGCCATTGTACCGCGGAGTAACAAATCGCGAGTACTGGTGTTGGTTTTCGCTTCACCCACGTTGATCATGGTTTGAACGAATTCTGTAGGCTTAAAATCAGTAGACATGAATGTGTCCTTATTCAAAAAGTGAAAGTTAAAAAATTAAAGATTGAATAGAGAAAGGCTTCCCGTTAACTCACTAACATCTCGCTTCCCTGTCCCCCGCAGATGACTCTGGAAAGCCTTTACCTATTAAATCTAGATCTCGGTTCATTCCCTCCCCCTTAGAGGAGGGAATGGAAACCAAGCTTATGCAGAAATCTCTACTTCGCCGTTGGTTACGCGCGTTTTGTACGCTTTCACGCTAAAACGCTCGTCTTCCATGCACGCACCTGTAGTCAGGTTAAAGCGCTGCTTTTTAAGTGGGCTTGCCACCCAAAGCTCGCCTTGGTGCTCACAGATCAAACCGCGAGAAAGCACGTTTGATTGGAAGAACGGGTCTGTGTTGCTGATCGCCAGCACTTCTTCTGCTTGTGTTGGGCGAAATACCGCAACTTGCTGACCATCAACCAGTGCACAAACACCTGTGCCCGGTACGATGTCGCTGATTTGGCAAATCTTTTCAAATGACATAATCAACCTTCCCTTATGCTTCAGTGATCGCTACGTGTAGGATGTCGCCTTTCGCTTCAGGGTGTTTTTCCGTGAAGGTTGCTGGGCGGTGCTGTTCACGCTCTTGTACAAACACGACGTTTTCATCGCGCTTGTCAGAGTTGATGAAGTGCGCGAAGCGAGTCAGTTGTGATTCGTCGTTGATAGTCGCAGTCCACTCACACTCGTATTCGTCGACAAGTTTCGCTACGTCTGCTTCTAGTTGCGCGTTGATGCTAAGCTTATCGTTAACAATCACTTCGCGTAGGTAGTCAACGCCACCTTCCATGTTTTCCATCCAAACTGATGTGCGTTGTAGTGGTGCAGCAGTACGGATGTAGAACATCATGAAGCGGTCGATGTACTTGATTAGCGTTTCTTTATCTAGGTCGCTTGCTAGTAGGTCTGCGTGACGAGGTTTCATGCCGCCGTTACCACATACGTACATGTTCCAACCTGCGTCAGTCGCGATGATACCAAGGTCTTTACCTTGTGCTTCCGCACACTCACGAGTACAGCCAGAAACACCGAACTTCATCTTATGAGGAGTACGAATGCCTTTGTAACGGT
The DNA here is from genome assembly GCF_022347645.1 of Vibrio sp. MMH1-50. Taxonomy (NCBI): domain Bacteria; kingdom Pseudomonadati; phylum Pseudomonadota; class Gammaproteobacteria; order Vibrionales; family Vibrionaceae; genus Vibrio; species Vibrio sp. MMH1-50. The sequence continues at coordinate 4,750 of NZ_JAKRGG010000045.1, read as the reverse complement.
TCTCGATGTAGGAACCTAGACCAACAGAGTCTTGAACACCGTAACGACACCACGTTGAGCCAACACAGGTCTTCGCCATACGAAGTGCTTTTGCGTACGCTTGACCTGTTTCGAAACCAGCGTCGATAAGCTTGCGCCAGATCTCTGGAAGATCGTCTTTTTGAGCACCAAACAGACCAATACGTTGAGCACCAGTGACTTTGGTGTACAGGTTGTATTCAGCAGCAACGTTCGCTAGCGCACCCAGTGCTTGAGGCGTTACTTCACCACCCGCCATACGTGGGATCACAGAGTAAGTACCGTCTTTTTGGATGTTACCTAGGAAGTTATCGTTCGTGTCGTGCAGCTTAACCAGTTGTGGCTTAAGAATGTGCTCACCCCAGCAAGAAGCCAAGATAGAACCAGCCAATGGTTTACAAACTTCACAGCCGTAACCTTTACCGTATTTTTCTAGAAGCTCATCAAACGTTTTGATCTCTTCAATGCGGATTAAGTGGAATAATTCTTGGCGTGAGTATGCAAAGTGCTCACACACGTCGTTCTTCACTTCGATACCAGATTTAGCAAGCTCAGCATTTAGAACAGAAGTGACTAGAGGAATACAACCACCACAGCCTGTACCTGCGCCAGTCACGGCTTTGATGTCGCCCAATGTGTGGTGACCATCAGCAACCGCTTGTGCGATCTTGCCTTTTGTTACGTCGAAACAAGAACAGATTACTGCGCTTTCTGGTAGAGCGTCTGCACCTAGTGCTGGTTTCTCAGCGCCTGCGTGTGCAGGAAGGATCAACGCATCCGGGTGCTCTGGCAGGTCGATTTCGTTCAACATAAGTTGAAGCAGGTCGCCGTAGTCCGAGGTGTCACCGACCATAACCGCGCCAAGCAGTTTCTTGTTGTCTTCAGAAACGATAAGACGTTTGTAAACTTCTTGCTCTTCGTTTTGGTAAACGTAACTCTTACAGCCTTCGGTACGACCGTTCGCGTCACCGATTGAACCTACTTTTACACCAAGAAGTTTCAGCTTCGCAGACATGTCAGCGCCTTCGAATTTGCTTTCTGTGTTACCTAGCAGGTGATCAACGGCAACTGTCGCCATCTTGTAGCCAGGAGCAACAAGGCCGTAGAACATTTCGTTCCAAGACGCACACTCACCGATGGCGTAGATGTTCTCATCAGAAGTCTGACAATGGTCGTTGATAGCAACACCGCCACGAGGTGCCACTTCTAGCTCCATTTGGCGCGCTAGTTTGTCTTGTGGACGAATACCTGCGGAGAATACGATGAAGTCTGTTTCTAGCTCTGAACCGTCAGCAAAACGCATAACGTTGCGCGCATTTGTGCCTTCTGCCGCGATCTCAAGCGTGTTTTTGCTAGTGTGAACGTTCACGCCCATGCGCTCGATTTTTTGACGAAGTTGGTTACCACCAGCTAGATCAAGTTGCTCAGCCATTAGCTTTGGTGCGAACTCAACAACGTGCGTTTCTACACCTAGTGCTTTCAATGCGCCAGCTGCTTCAAGACCTAGCAGACCACCACCGACAACAACACCTGATTTGCTCTTCTTCGCACACGCTTCGATCGCTTTAAGATCTTCGATAGTGCGGTAAACAAAACAGTCTTTGCTTTCGTGACCTTTGATAGGTGGAACAAATGGGAATGAGCCAGTAGCAAGAATCAGCTTGTCGTATTGAACTTCACGACCAGTGCTTGAGTAAACAATGCGGTTTTCACGGTTGATATTAATCGCACGCTCACCGATCAACATGTTAATGCCGTGTTTCTCGTAGAAGCCTTCTTTCACTAAAGAAAGTTCATCTGCAGTATGGTGAGAAAAGTAAGAGGAAAGGTGCACACGGTCGTATGCGACACGAGGTTCTTCACAGAAAACCGTAATGTCCATATTAGACATATCAGCTTTCTCGACTAAGTCTTCGATATAACGGTGGCCTACCATACCGTTACCGATGACTACTAGCTTCAACTTGCTCATTGTACTTCCTAAGGGTTAGGTTCTTATAACTGAGCGCATTGTTAAATGTGAAAGAAAATTAATACATGATGTAAATCAATTACGGAATCAAACTACCCTAAAGGGGTAGATAGGTTGAAACCCTCGATTTAAAAGGGTCTAACGGTAAATTTGCTACATCTTTGTGTAGTAATTCATCACCGAGAAGATAAACTCTTAACATTTCTTCATAAATGAATCTATTTGGCTGGTACGTGTTGAAAACGGTTTAGCAGTATTGAATTTGTTTGAAAAAATTCAACATTTTATGATGCGATAAAACTAGATCAGAGTAAGCCCTACTCTTTTACACCATTAGGCTGTGCTGATTATATTTCAATTGGTTTGTCCATAATCACAACGTTGCGTCCTTTATCTTTGGCTAGGTATAAGTTCTTATCCGCAACCTCAAAGGCTTGTTCGAGTGCTTTCTCGCATGCATCCCCACTCGGATAAGGCGTTATTTTTGTCAAAGGCACTGCCCCTACTGAAATGGTCACAACTTGTGATGGAAGATTTTTGGCATGTGGAATGGCTAAAGCCTCAACGGCTTGTCTTAAATGTTCTACTTTTGCTTGAAGCACATCTAAGGTATTCCCGTAAACAAGCAAGGCAAACTCCTCGCCGCCTAATCGAAACGACGGTTGGTCCTTACCTAAAAACGAGCGAAAGAGTTCAGCAACATCACATAACGTGTTATCCCCTTCGATATGTCCGTATGTATCATTAAACTTTTTAAAGTTATCGATATCGCACAAAACGAAGCAGGCATAATTCATACTACCTACCGTTTGCTGAACAAACAGTGGTGCAGTACGTTTATACAAGTAACGCGACCCTAATCCCGTCAAGGCATCAGCATCAGTTTGTTGACGAAGAACGCGCAACTGGTTTTTGATTTTCGTAATCAAGCTGGAATATGAACGAGCTAAGTCACCAATTTCATCCGAACGCTGAATTTCAGGAATATACGATTGGTCGATCTTTTCAATGTCTTTTTTCATCGACATTGAAAGACGCTTGAGTGGGCTAACAATCCACATGGTGACCATGTATATCATCACCATAGAGATTAACGAAGCGATTAACGCCTCATTAAGCAGCTCTTTAATTAGCGTCGTTTTGATAGTGTCGAGTTTACTTGCATCTAATACCGCCCAAATGTAGCCACCGTTTACGTTTCTTAAAGGCAGACAAACATGAAGCACCGATAGATTGGCATCGTAGTAGAAGTCGGTTTGTCGAAGATAATCTTTTGTCCATGGCAGGTTAGTATCTTGATTGAGCCCCTTGCTGATTTGTAGTGCCTCTAAATCAACCTTTGCTTTGTTGATAAGGTATTGGAGCTTATTACGCTTAATTTCATCTGTGTCAGGCGTCGCCGCCAAGATGTGCTCAAGGTTCCCCTTTTGCGCTTGGAGCGCCCTTACCTCCTGATCGCTGACATCAATTCGCCACACTTGATTGGATTGTGCCAAATATCGAACTGCCACTTTTTGTTCTTTGTAATCTGATGTGCCGAAGACCTCAACAAACAATAGACCATCGATGGCTCTGAAGTTCTCTTTGGTCGAAGGCATCATCAAGTTTGCGTAATTACGACCCGCTATAGAGCCGGAGAGAAACGTCATTTGTGAAGACAGATGCGTTTTCGCCATAATCACTGCATGTTCGATACGCATATCCCATTCACTTTGGAAGCGCGTATAGGACAACCCAGAAATAATGGAAATCACTAAGACCAGATGCGATAAAAAAAGCATCTGGTTTATCGTCAACCAACCGAAAACTCGATTACTCACTTTGGACTACTGCTTATCTTTGTACACATCCAAAACGGGCTCTGCGCAAGTACCGTTTATACAGATGTCCTGATAAGTAGTATGGCAACTTTGACAAAACGAAGGCGCCAATGAAGGATGTGAATGGCTAATGTCTTTTCCTTTACGGTCATAGCTGCCATAAATTGCCATACCTCCAATATGTTCTGTCACCCACACGATACCTTCTACTTCTGAAATCGCCACCGCCGTCGGTCCATCTGTATACGGACCGTGAGTTTTGTATTGCTCTATTTTGTTCGGATTCACTCGGATAGTAAGTGGTGACCCCTGACCATTGTTGATCCAGCTGTAGGCTCTTACGGATTCTTGAATAAATAGTGAAGTATCTGGCGGCAGGACAGTATCTGCAGGTAGGTTTTGTGACTCTTTAACAACGGGCCAATCTTGCCACCCTTCTGGGTAACTTGCCATTGACGCTGCAAAAGCAGTATAAGATGCAGTGCTCATCATCAAGACTACGATTTGCCTGCTCAATTGTCTTAACACGTGTGTTTCTCCATAAACCGAATACGCTCTTCCTGAGCAAAAAGACTAACACTTTCATATATTAACAAGTGTTAATATATGATGTTATCAATTAGCCCTTAGTAATGCACATAGTTTATAGACAACAACGTTCTGTTAATACAGTTGAATGATCAAATTGGGATCGTTGAGCAGTTATGCCCAGTCGAAAATCAGGGTGAAATAGAATTAAGAGTTAGATGTAAAGGTTATTGATACTTTTATCGAAGAATCACAACGAACAGGCGAATTCTCACGACCGATTGGTCAGAGGTCTGAATTGAAACAAGAAAGAGAATGGAGGCGCCTCCCGGAGTCGAACCGAGGTCCACGGATTTGCAATCCGCTGCATAGCCACTCTGCCAAGGCGCCATAGTGTTTCGTATTGAAACTT